>NZ_KB850140.1:160882-188498 GCF_000369685.1 Acinetobacter sp. CIP 102136 | reverse complement strand
CCAATCTTGGCTCATCAATTTTCTGACAAATATTTCTCAAATAAACTTCGAGTAATTTCTACCATCAATCAATGAAAATAATTTCGATCAATCAACCAGTAAAAATCCACACAAGTTGTTCTTCATAATCTCTTAATGATCTTCTTGCTAATTCGTCACCAGCAAGCTAGGTCGGCTATATTACTCTCTATCTCTAGAAAGTCAACCAGTAATGAAAACTATTTTTCAAACTTATCAAATAAAACCCAACTCAATTAAACTTAACTAAGTCACTGTTTTATCAGAAGTTTTAATCTTCATCACCGCCGATGGATGTGCATTCTACAGTATTTCAGAACGCTTGCAACACTTCTTGCAAAGATTTTTTATCGTGTGTTTATTTTTCAAACCAATAAAAACATAAGATAATGTTATATATAGTTAATTTATTTTTATTATTTTTGAATTTTATTGAGCACATCCAACAAAATCCATCCATAAACACAATAAGATATTGTTTTATTTTAATTTAAATTATAAAAATCTTTATTACATGACTTATATCGTTCAATTCACATCCCATTCTTGTTTGATTCTTCATCAATCTGGCGTTTATATATACAAAAATTATTTTATCCGGTCTTCTTCCAAGATACATAGGCCCAATTTAAATATGGAAAATTTATTGCAACGCTAAAAATTAAAAAGCCATCGCTATTGAGCAATGGCTTTTGGAGTACTGAGCAACAATTAGAATTTCATACTGACACGTGCCCAATAATTTCGGCCAATATTATTGAATTGCTCCTCTGCGGCAAAACCAAAGCCAGCACTACCAGCTTTATTTAGATGCTCGGTATAGGTTTTATCAAGCACGTTATCAATACCGACTGATACATCCACGCCATCCATGATATGGTAGCTACCGTTTAAAGACAAAGTACCAAAGCCTGCGCTCTGCTTATTGTCATAACCAACGATATTACCTTCTCGTTCACTAATACGACTTTGGCCATCTACTACACGCCACAATAATCCAAAATTATATTTGTCTTGAACATAGCGCAAGTTAACACGGGCTTCTAAAGGTGAAATTTGTGGCAACGGCGTATTGTCTGTGGTGTTTTCGCCCCAAGCATACATGGCACTGATATCTGCCTGAATTGCATCAGTAAACTGATAACCAATTCCAACTTCTGCACCGGCAATGGTTACATCGATATTTCTTGAATCCGCACTATTCATTTTTGCTGGCTGCATTTCTCCCATATCATTACCCATAGGATGACCATGCCCAGAGTTTGCAGACTTAGGATAAGTCATCAGAATAAAATCCTGAATCACACCGGCATAAGCTGATACCCAAGAATTAAACGCGCCATGATGATGTTGATAACCCAGATCGAGTTGTAAGGTCTTTTCTGTTTCCAGTTGCTTAAATGTATTTGCAGTTATTCCATGATAATCGGTCTTAAATAATTCCCAATAATCAGGCACACGCTCCACATACCCCAGTCCGATATAGGTTTTACCTTCATCATGTTCTGGATGGGTATTTTCAAAACGAATGAAGCCGCTTGGCAAGGTTTCCTGACGGTTCTGTCCAGTTTTTAAGGCATCAATCTCCACTTGATCGACCCGCACACCAGCAACCAATTTGTTGTTATCACTTAGTTCATGACTTAGCTCAGCAAAAGCTCCATATGACTGGAATTTCATATCTGGAGTGAGCGGCATATTCATGCTTGTGGATGTCATTCCTCCAGCATGCGTATTGCGCTGAGAATCCATCCCGGCAATCAATTGGTTTTGATCCCATTCACTCGTTATCGCCATACGGGTATTTAAAGTACGGCGCGTAACCTGCATTTCAGAGGGTGCTGGCTGCATGTTATGAGTATGCTCATCATGCTTCATCGGCACTGGACGCAGGCTAAAATTATCCATGATGTGGTCGTTATAGTTATAGTTGATCTGTGCCTCAACTTTCTGAATTACATCAGTCAGATTTTTCTTTTCAACACGTAAACCCAGACTTTCACGGGCAAACTGTGATCCATCCATATCACGACCAGCATAAACAGCTTCACCATCTGCCTTACCACCTGTCAATTCTACCCAGGTATCTGCATCCGGAGTCCAGCCCAAGGCCAGATCCGCATTCCAGCGCTCCCAATCTGAAGGCACAGTGGTTCCATCACCATCTTGATAGCTGTTCGATACCGAACGATTGGTATTGAGTCGGACATATTTCTGTTCATCGCCTGCTGCGACTTCGACATTATGATCAAGGCGCCCGAAAGATCCCATCAAGACACTGGCCTGACCGCGATAGTTTTGATCTTGATCAAACTGTTCCGGTGTACGTTCGAAAATCACTGTGGCCGCAGAGCCAGTATTGGCATACTGAACCGTCTGTGGGCCTTTAATCACCGAAATACGGTCATAACTTTCCGGAGAAATATAAGAGGTCGGCGAATCCATACGACTTGGACAGGCACCCAGGTTTTCGGTGCCATCAGTCAGGATTTTAATTCGTGAACCAAACATGCCGCGGAACGTCACATCACCATTGGTACCGGCACCGCTATTGACCGAACTAAAACCGACAATACTTTGCAAATAATCCGCACCATCACTGGCAGGAATCGGTTGAATCGGCTGTTTTGGATCAGCGCGAACAATCAGCCCATTGGCATCATTACCTGCTGCTGACGTCACCACAATCGGGGCAAATGTCTGAACCGGCATGGCGTCATTGGCCGTCACCACCGAAGAATAACAAGCAACACAAATCGCAGCCGCAAGTGGCTGTAAAGAAAATTTAGGCTGAGCCATTTCTCTATCTCACTAAATACATAAATTAGGCACGGCTTGAGTCAATACCAACCCAAGCTGAAAAATGCAGATTTATGCAGGCAGTGGTGGCGCTCGCCCCTGAGGAATTAAGAAGAGTTGTTGAAGGACAAACCAGACATGCTTAAAGGTTTTTTGATAGGCAATTAAACGGACATGAATCCGGTCAAGTACCTGTTTGATGTCCAGATCCGGCGGTAAGACTAAATTGGCATGAACCTTACAGTACTGACACTGATGATTGGCATCATGATGATCATGTTGAAGATGATCAGATTGGATAAGGTGACTATGCTCGCCAGCGCTATGCTGCGCATGAGCATCTGTCGCGATAAAAAGCGCACGCGTGATGGTTTCACAGACAGGAGCAACCTGATATTGCTTCGGTAACAAAGGCTGTAAAAATACAGCAATCTGTAGAAACACAGCTGCAAATGCAAATAGCAGCCCCGCGCGTAAAAACACAGGCTATTCCTAAAACATGCTTATGTTGATTATAACAAAGCCCAATCAGAATTGGGCTTTGTTATACCATTTAAATAAACTTTAAAATGATCCTAGCGTTTCACTGCCACCTTGTCTTTATTACGCTGGCGAACCAGTTTTTCCACTTTTTCACGTGCACGTTGACGTTTTAATGGCGATAAATAATCGACAAATAATTTGCCATTTAAGTGATCCATTTCATGTTGGATACACACAGCGAGAAGTCCGTCAGCATCGAGCTCAAATGCTTGACCTTCCAGATTAATTGCCTCAATTTTTACGCGTGACGGACGATCAACTTTATCGTATATTTGAGGAACTGATAGACAGCCTTCTTCGTAAGGCTGCGTTTCTTCAGTCAATGGTGTGATTTTGGGGTTAATAAACACCATCGGTTGATCTTTATTTTCAGACAGATCCATAACAATCAGCTGAATATGACGATCCACCTGAGTCGCGGCAAGTCCGATACCTGGTGCTTCATACATGGTTTCAAACATATCCGCAGCGAGCTGACGAATTTCATCAGTCACTTCTTCGACAGGTTGTGCAATGGTACGAAGACGGGGATCCGGGAAACTTAAAATAGGTAATAAGGCCATACTGCGTCCTCAATTATGCCATTGATCAAAAAACCAAATGAAGGGAATGCTTCATCAAAAAAATGTGTGTAAGATCGTTATTATAACGCAACTACGCACATAATTTTAGGAATTATGATAATGAAAAAGGTTTTGAAGGGCATGCCATTTTTTAGTGCCTTGGGGTTTAAAAATCAGATGCTGGCACTTGCCGTTTGTGTAGGCGTCAGTATGGGGACCATTCATTCTGCCGAGGCAGCACCTGCACGCAACGTCAATCCACCGGCATTAAAAGCCAATGCACCGAACGTTTATGTGGTGAAAAAAGGCGATACGCTTTGGGACATCTCGAAACGTTTCCTGAAAAATCCGGTACGTTGGCCGGAAATCTGGGCCAGCAATAAGCACGTGAAAAATCCACACTGGATTTTCCCGGGTGACCGCCTGTTAATGTGCGATTACCAGGGCCGTCCGATTATTGGTAAAGACGAAGGTGATGGTTGTGAAGGTATTATCAGCCGCTATCTTGGCAGTACTTCTCTGCAACCCCAGATTCGGGTTGAATCTTTAAATAATACCATTCCAGTGATTCCGCTTGAGCATATCAAGCAGTGGCTGGAACGCTATACCCTTCTGGCACCTGATTCAGTTCAGGGCACACCCTACATTCTCGGAACTGCAGATCAGCGCGTACTGGCTGGCAAAGGCCAGAAAGTTTATGCACGTGGTCACGGTCTGGTAGTTGGCCAACGCTATGCGGTGTATCGTGAAGCGGAACCGTATGTATTTACGGATGCAAACGGCAAGAAATATACGGCTGCACTGGAGCTGCAACAGGTGGCATCTGGTATTGCAGTTCGTGGCGAAGGTGATGTGACCACACTTGAACTGACAGATAGTTACAATGCTGAAGTACGTCGCGGTGATCGTGTCTTACCTGAATACGATCCAATGTTACCGACTCTGTTCTATCCGACCAATGCAGAAAATATTGCTGCCGGTGGTCAGATTGTGCGTGTATTGGGGTCAATTGGTACAGCAGCACGTCATAGTGTCGTTACCATTGACCGTGGTACGGCACATGGGGTTCAGACTGGACATGTCTTTAGCGTGAATCAAAAAGGTGAAGTGGTGACTGATCCTAAAACTAAAGAACGTGTGCAATTGCCGGGCGAGCGTATTGGCCAGATCATGGTATTTAAAACCTTCGATCAATTAAGCTATGCTTATGTGCTGGAAAGTGAATTACCAATCAAGATGGGTGCAGGGATTCAAGCACCTCTTTTAGATGAATAAATATTTGTCTAAATAAAAAAACTTAATAATAAGAAGACAACCCTATAGGTCTCAATATGCTGAACCCGTTATCACGCGCGCAACTGGAAACAATTACGTTATGGTATCTGGTTCAGCATTCTCTTTCGAGTTTTTATAAAATCAGTCAACACTATGCCGAACTGGCCAATGCCATTCAGCAGGATCAGGTACCCGTCTGGCAGGCACTCGGTATTCATGTCAATCATGTGCAGCGCTTAAAAGAGTTACACCTCCCAGAAGCGCAACAGAAATTTCAGCGTTGTCTGCAACAGATCCAGCAGGATAGCGATTTTATTTTATTGCATAGCGATCCGCATTACCCGCAGCAGTTGCATCCTTATGTAGATAAACCACCGATCATTTTTGGTCAAGGTCGACCTGATACCCTGCTTCAGGCACAGATTGCAATTGTGGGCAGTCGCAAGCCGAGTCCGCATGGCCGGCAAGTGGCTTATGATTTTGCCTTTTATTTGAGTGAACAGGGTTTCTATATCAATAGCGGTCTGGCACACGGCATTGATGAAGCGGCACATCGGGCTGCCCTACAGCATCAAGGCACGATTGCGGTGATGGCCACCGGACTGGATCAAACCTATCCAGCACAGCATCAGTCACTGCGCCAGCAAATTATTGAACATGGCGGTGCCGTCATCAGCGAATTTCTGCCAGATACCCTTCCTCTGCAACACCATTTTCCACGGCGCAACCGAATGGTCAGTGGTTTAAGTCTGGGCGTGATTGTGGCAGAAGCGGCATTAAAAAGTGGTTCTCTCATTACGGCCAAGCTGGCAGCCGAACAAGGCAAAACCGTGTTTGCCATTCCGGGACATATTTACAGTGAGCATCATCAGGGCTGTCACCAACTGATTCGTGAGGGTGCGATTCTGATTGATCACCCACAGCAGGTCATCGAAGAACTGGCACTGGCGACGCAATGGCAAGCGATGGAAAACACCACCAAAATGGAAGTTACTGAAGCAGAACCTCAGCAGATTCCGCCACATCTGCTCAGTCTTTATAATCAACTGGACTGGGTGGGACAGAGTCTGGATCAGCTGGGGACACAGGTACAGCAAGAAGTGTCTGCGCTGACCAGTCAACTGATGGAGCTGGAGTTACTCGGTTTTTGTACCCAGCAAGCCGGCCTGTATCTACGTTGTCGGATTCTCAAATAAAGTTCACAATAGCGCTTTGTTGTTTAATATAAGGTATCCACATGATCACTACCTCTGTTGCCGAAGCAGCAGCATGGCTTAAAGACGGACAAGTCTTGGCATATCCCACAGAGGCTGTTTGGGGCTTGGGTTGCGACCCCTATAATGAACAGGCATTTCATCAGATTCTAGAATTGAAGCAACGCCCGATTGAGAAAGGTGTGATTCTGCTGGCAGCTCATCTTTCACAGGTAGAACATCTGCTGCAGGATTTAAGCGAAGAAATGCGTGAAAAAGTGATTGAATCCTGGAACCATGACAGACCTGCTGATCGCGCGACCACCTGGCTACTTCCTGCAAATAAAGATATTCCTGACTGGATTAAAGGTCATCATCCTAAAGTAGCCGTACGTGTAACCACTCACCCACTCTGTGTGGCACTGTGTCAGGCCTTTGGCGGTTTTATCGTTTCGACCAGTGCCAACCCTGCCGGCATGGAACCTGCCCGCTCACTGCAGGATGCGATCCGCTATTTTGACCAGAACCTGAATTATCTAAATGGTGACCTCGGTTTAAGTCAGCAACCAAGCCGGATCATTGATGCAGTGACTGGCGTAGTTATTCGTGTCTGATTTAGTCGGGACACTCAAGCCCGACTAAAGTTTTAAGACAAAAAAAAGCTCAGCCATATAGGGATGGCTGAGCATAAAAAAGGATGTGCATAAATCACATCCAGAGGGTTCAGAAAATCTCTGGGAGTCTGATAAAACAAGGATTTTCTTGCTTGATCATTCTCGATGGGCGCATTATGAAAGAAACTGAGTACAACGACAAGTACAATAAAACAATCAAATAATACATATTATCTATTAATAGAAAACATTTTTTGACCAATATTCAAAATATCTTGCTCTTTCTATTCTCTTTTTAAAATAAAACGATATTTTTCTATTTGTTTTAACATTTGAAAATTAGCATTTAAAAGGGGATTTCAATTAAAAAAAATTGATTAAATGCTTAATATTTAATCAGACACAATTCTTAATCAGCTCTTTTAATTCCTGATTAAGCGGATCTTCCGGGATATTGTGCCCAGAGGATTCCGAGTAAAATGATGCCACCGCCGATACTGTGATACATGGTACAGGCTTCGCCCAGCCACAAATATGCGACTACTGCGGTAAAGACAGGCATCAGATTCATAAAAATACTGCTGCGATTGGGACCAAGTTGTTGCACAGCCATCATCCAGAACAAGGGTGCGGCAATAGAAGGAAAAATTCCGGCATAGATAATGCTGGCTGCATTAGCATGATTGATGCTATCCAGACCTAAAATCAATACCAAAGGAATATGATAGAGAAAGGCCATAAAAATCTGGATATACAGGCTCACTAAGAGTGGAATCTGAATCTGCCATTTTTTCAGAAACACGCCATAACAGGCATAGAAAAATACTGCGATCAACATCAACAGATCGCCAATATAACTTTCACCGACAGTTAAAAACTGCAGGCCCTGCCCTTGTGCCATGACATACATCAAACCAATAAAGGACAAGAGACTTCCCAGCACTGCAGCCTGTGTCGGGCGAATCTTTAAAACAAAAATACCCACGATAATGGTAAAAATAGGAATAAAGGCATTGATCAGGCCCATGTTGGTGGCAGTAGTGTAGTGTGCCGAGCTATAAGCCAGCCCCTGATAAAGCACCATTCCCAGCGCACTCAAAACAGCAAAATGCCCGAGATATGGACGGATCTCCGGCCACGCTGCTTTAACTTTGGGCAACATGAATGGAGTTAAAATCAGTAAGGCCAAGGCCCAGCGGTAGAAACTGATACTGATGGGAGAAATATAATCTGCCACATAGCGGGTGACAGTCATATTCAGAGACCAAATCAAAACTGCGGCCAGTGGTAAGGCCATGGCCCACCAGACTGCCTTTTGTTGCTGTGTCATACTTTCATCCATGAGTCGCTGGTCTTGTTATTAAGCTATGCGTATTCGCGCATCCTAGCATAATAGATTTTTCACATAATATTGAGGCAATTTGCAGCTTTAAGTAACTGAGCTCACCTGTTTTTACTTGTACTGAAAGCGAATACCCGTTAAAACAAATACCGTTCAGTCGCAATAAACAGGAAATCTAATGACTCGCTCTGTATATGACATTCCAGTCAAAACCATTGAAGGAACAGAAACCACTTTAAACCAGTACCAAGGTAAGGTTTTGCTGGTGGTTAACGTCGCATCTAAATGTGGCCTGACGCCGCAATATGAAGGCTTACAAAAACTGTATCAGGACAAAAAAGCGGAAGGTCTGGAAATTCTGGGCTTCCCTGCCAATAACTTTTTGGAACAGGAACCGGGTAGCGAAGCCGAGATTCAGGAATTCTGCTCAGTGAATTATAAAGTTGACTTCCCGCTATTTGCTAAAATCTCTGTCGCGGGTGAAGACAAGCATCCTTTATATGCCAACCTTACGCAGGCTGTACCGGAACGTATCGGTGAAGGCCCTTGGTGGAAAGATCTGGTCGATTATGGTTTAACCCCAAATCAGCCACCAGAAGTGCTCTGGAACTTTGAAAAATTCCTGATCAATAAAAATGGTGAAGTAGTGGCACGTTTTGCTCCAGATATTACTGCAGATGATCAACGGATTGTCGATGCAGTGAATGCAGAACTTGCAAAATAATTCTCGATTATTCTCATAAGCATCAAGCTTGAAATAAGTATCTATTTTCTTGGTAGATACTTATTTTTTTTATTTAAAAACGATTATTTAATTGCATTAAAATTCACCTAAAAACATTTTCAAAGTGATTGCAGGCCAAACAAGCCAATTTGGTGAGAGCAAAGTAATTCTTTACCAGCTTTTAATAAACTTTTTCCTGTTTTTAAATAATGAAATATTCGGAACCCAGAAGAATTGTTATGAGTTTGCAACAATCTTTTTTATCTCCATAGTTTGTCCTTATATTAGATACTATTAAAATTCCATCACCTGTATCGAGACCCTGATTCCATGTCCAAGATTCTTGCCAATGCTGTCCTTCCTTTCGCATTATTTAGCTCTGGAATTTTACTGATGGGCTGTGAACAGGCTGTCGAAGCACCGGCTGAACAGGCAGATACCACGACCTCAGATCTGGAACCAGCCTCTCAGCAACAGAGTTCAGCAGCACAAACCGAGCTTAAATCGGGCAATATGTTTTATATGGTTCGTGATGTAGCCGACTTGCAGCTCAAGGCCGGCAGTTATGTAGAACAGTTAAAACAGACCCAGACCGAACTGCAAACGGCGGTCGAAGCCAAAGATACCCAGCAGCTGCAGTCCACTGCGACCCAGCTACAACAGCAACTCAGCAGTTTTAATCAGGTACTGGGCAACCTGAACTTAAAAAGTCAGGAAATTGACCAGATTCGTGACAACATCATGACCGCCAATCAGCAAGTTCTGGCTTCTCCCCTTTTAAACGGTCAGGTGGATTTCAGCCAAGTGAACTTGAAAAAGATTGAATCCCAGATGGTTAATGTGCAATCCGAAATGGTCAAACTGGCCGGCTTGCTGATCCAGAATCCAGATCAGGAATCAGAGAGCAATACTGATCAGGACAATACTTAAAATACCTAAAGATCTCATTTTGAGGCGATTGATCGAAACATGTTTTTCTCAATCGCCTTGCAGGCAATATACTATTATGGACTATAAAAATTATATTTAGATCAAGAATTTTCATCTAATCAGATCATCAGGAGTTCAATCATGTCGAATTCAGTGCTGTATTCTGTGGTTTCAGCCACATCCCGGCTTGATCTGAAAGATCCTTTTATTTTTACCGTTCACCATCAAGATCATTATCCACAAGGCAATGCCGAATTAGGCCCAGTTTCCCCGCCACAGCAGCATGAATATGACATGTATTATGGCGAGAGTATTCCGGGCTTTCCGGAGCATCCGCATACTGGCTTTGAAACCATTACCATTGTCGAGCGCGGGTATGTCGATCATTTTGACTCGCTGGGAAACTCGGGACGTTATGGCGCGGGTGATGTGCAATGGCTGACTACCGGCAATGGGGTACAGCATTGCGAGATGTTTCCTTTAGTCCATCAGGATCAGGACAATCCTCTGGAGCTGTTTCAAATCTGGCTGAATTCCTCACCGGAACAAAAAAAGCAGCCGGCCGATTATAAAATGTTGTGGCGTGAACATATTCCACATGTATTTTCAGCCGATGCGACCGGACGTAAAGCGGAGATCCGGGTCATTTCAGGACAGTTTAAACAGACTCAGGCACTGGATCGGCCACCACATTCATGGGCAGCCATGCCAGAGAATCAGCTCAATATTTATTTAATCACTTTAGGGCCGGAAGCAGAATTAATCATTCCTGCAACCACTGCTACTGCAACGCGTTTTTGTTATTTTTATCAAGGTAGAAGCTTGGAGCTTGAAGGACAGAAGATAGCGCCGAAGCATCTACTGGAACTCAAACCGGATGCAGATATTCAGCTCAAAGGTGGGCTACTGGAATCACATATTTTATGGCTGGAAGGTGAACCGATCGGTGCACCGGTGGCTATGCATGGGCCTTTTGTTCTGAATAGTGCTCAAGAACTAGATACTGCTTTTCGCCGTTATCGTGAAACCCAGTTTGGTGGCTGGCCTTGGCCAAGTGCTGAACCGTCATTTCCACCAGAACACCCATGTTTTGCCAGTTATGAAGGTGGCAAACGTGAAGAATATCCAGACAAATAAGCCACTGAATAGTGGCTTATTTGATATCGGATCAGCTCATATTATTTTTTCGGGCTTTTGACGACGACCAGTTTCTTCTGCACAAACTCTCTAAAACCATCAATCGACAGTTCATGCCCATAACCGGAATTTTTGATTCCACCAAATGGCAATTCGGGCGTGGTGTCAGTAAACCAGTTGATCCAGATCATGCCAGTTTCTACCCGTGACGCCAGTTTTTTAGCGCGCTCGATATCCTGTGAATGAATCACGCCACCTAAGCCATAATTAGAATCATTGGCAATTTCGACAATTTCATCATCATCCTTCGCCACATAGATTTGTGCCACCGGGCCAAAGAATTCTTCATACCAGGCTTCATTTTCACGCGTGATATTTTCCAGAATAGTTGGTGCATAGAAATTGCCTTGATGTTCTACAGCTTTGCCGCCAGTGACCACAGTCGCGCCTTGTGCTACTGCCTTTTCGACCTGCTCGCTGAGTTTTTCCAGCGCATCTTTTGAAGACAGCGGTCCTAAAGTGGTTTCAGGATCGAGCGGATCACCCAGTTTTAACTGTTCAAAAGCTTTCAGCATGCCGGCCTTGAATTGTTCGGCAATTTTTTCATGCAAGATAAATCGCTTCGCCGCCGTACATACCTGCCCAGCATTATTGACACGCGCCTGACAGCCTAACTTGATCGCGCGTTCCAGATCTGCATCATCGAGTACGATGAATACATCATTACCGCCCAGTTCCAGCGTTGATTTTTTAAGATGTTTTCCGGCCTGTTCAGCGACTGCACTGCCCGCACCTTCTGAACCTGTCAGTGCTACACCCCGCACACGCTTGTCTGCAATTACTTCAGCGACCTGATCACTGCTGATAAACAGATTGGTCCAGACACCTTTGGGTGCGCCTGTATCCAAGACCAGTTGCTCAAAGGCTTCGGCACATTGCGGCACAATGCCGGCATGTTTTGCCAGAACCGGATTACCAATCGCACAGTTCGGCGCAAAGACACGCATCAGTTGATAAAACGGGAAATTCCACGGTTCAACCGCCATGATAATACCCAGTGGATGATGCTCAACCCAGGCTTCTCCCAGTTCCGTTTCATAGGACACCGGTGCTAAAAATTCTTTGGCATGATCCGCATAATATTCTGCAATTTTGGCGCAGGTTTCGATTTCACCTTCACTCTGCTTGATCAGTTTTCCCATATCCAGCGTCATGAGTTTAGCGAGTTCAGATTTTTGCTCTCGCATATTGCTGGCCAATTTGCGCAGTACTTCAATACGGGTATCGACCTGTTGTGACCATTCTGACTTTAGGATTTTTTCTGCGGTATCGAGTGCATTTTGAATATCTTGATCGTTATGGGGTGGGTAGTCTTTCAATTTTTGATTAGTAAATGGATTAATAGATTGATAAGCCATGATTTTCCCTTTTTCAATTATAAGTTTCGCCTGTTCAAAACTTCTATCGTATTAAGCTATAACAAACGAGTATCTGTTCGAATTATTTAACTTATCATTGATTTTTTTATAGCGTGTGTCTGCTTACAGATTGGTTCAAAACATTACTGAGAAAGGGTAAAAGTTATATCGAGCGGTACAGAATGCAATAAATGCAGAGATTTTATAACCTCTTCTTAGGTCTTCTCTTTTGAGTAGTTTCTCTTACTACTGGAATGGGATGTCTAGGTGATGGTTTTAATCCTACACTTTTAATTTTTCTTATCTCTTCTTGATCTAAATTGTAGTAAACAAAAAGTTGTTGAATTAAATTTTCTAAAACTTTTAAGTGCAAAACTAGCTCTTTTCGAGTTTTGGAGTCTGCCCTATGTGCAGCATCATTCCCTAAATAACGAATATCATCAAGTAAGCCTCTTTGCTTAGTTGAGATAAAACCCTCATGTTCAAACTTATTTAAAATTTCCCCCAAATCATCTGAATGACCAAAATATTTCACAATCTGCTCTAATAATGTTCTCAAGCCTAATCCAGTTAGCAAAGGCATTTTATTATTTAACGCCACTATGACCTCTTCATAAGTAGAATAAATCTCTTCAGGTAAGATTTTCTCAAACTCTTTAGAAAAAGCAGTTTCTTCGTCTCTAAGAGGAAAAGTTTTATATAAATAATTTACTTGGTAGATCATATCTTCACTTTGATCATACCCTACAGGATCAACGTCATAAGAGTCATGGGACTTTGTTTGATATGAAATAGACTCACAATTTAAACATCTCAAAATTCTATAATTATAATAAAAAGATATATTTGGATCAGAACAATCATTGTGTGATATATCTACCAATACCTCATGCTTAATTTTTGTTTTACATTCAATACATAATATTTTTTCATAAACAATTTTTGAATCTTGCTTAACACCCTCAAAAATTGGATTCAAAGAAACTATTTTCATTATTCTAGAAATACTATTTAAAAATTAGTATATAAAAAAACCACCCTTTCGGGTGGTTTTTTCAATCTCAAACCGTCTCTTATTGAGCGCGGTTTTTGATTTTGCGGATCGTTTCCAGCTGAGCAGCAGTTTCTGCAAGAGCAGCCAAAGCAGCAGCAGCGTCCAAATCGCTCTTTTGATTCGCAAGCAATGCTTCAGCGTGTTTACGCGCTTCAACAATAGCTGCTTCATCTAAGTTTTCTGCACGGACTGCAGTATCTGCAAGAACCGTAACAACATGCGGTTGAACTTCTAGAACACCACCAGATACATAGATCAACTCTTCTGTACCGTTTTCCAAAATAACGCGGATCGCGCCAGGTTGGAGCAAAGTTACCAACGGAGCATGGCCAGGCATAATACCCAACTCACCGCCAGCACCTTTTGCAATTAGCATAGTTATAGTGCCTGAGTACAAAGACTCCTGAACACTTACAACATCACATTGCATAGTCGCCATGAGAATCTCCTAAATTAGAGTAGCTAATTAAAGTTTCTCGGCTTTAGCAATAACTTCGTCAATACCACCAACCATGTAGAACGCTTGTTCTGGGATGTGATCGTATTCACCAGCTAGAAGACCTTTAAAGCCACGAATCGTTTCTTTAAGAGATACTAATTTACCAGGAGCACCAGTAAATACTTCAGCTACGTGGAACGGTTGAGAGAAGAAACGCTGGATTTTACGCGCACGGTAAACAACCAGTTTATCTTCTTCAGCAAGCTCGTCCATACCAAGAATCGCGATGATGTCTTTAAGCTCTTTATAACGTTGCAATACGTTCTGTACAGAACGTGCAATTTCATAATGCTCTTGACCAACAACTAACGGATCTAACTGGCGTGAAGTTGAGTCTAGTGGATCGATCGCTGGGTAAATACCAGAAGATGCGATGTCACGGCTCAATACAACAGTTGCGTCCAAGTGAGCAAACGTTGTAGCAGGCGATGGATCTGTTAAGTCATCGGCAGGTACGTATACCGCTTGGATTGACGTAATAGAACCAGACTTAGTCGATGTAATACGTTCTTGAAGAACACCCATCTCTTCTGCAAGTGTAGGCTGGTAACCTACTGCAGATGGCATACGACCTAGAAGTGCTGATACTTCAGTACCCGCTAGTGTATAACGATAGATGTTATCTACGAACAATAGTACGTCACGGCCTTTACCGTTTTCGTCTTTCTCGTCACGGAAATATTCAGCCATAGTAAGACCAGTCAACGCTACGCGTAAACGGTTACCCGGTGGCTCGTTCATCTGACCGTAGACCATTGCTACTTTGTCTAGAACGTTAGAATCTTTCATTTCGTGATAGAAGTCGTTACCTTCACGAGTACGCTCACCAACACCAGCAAACACAGATAAACCTGAGTGAGCTTTCGCGATGTTGTTGATCAACTCCATCATGTTTACAGTTTTACCAACACCGGCACCACCGAACAGACCAACTTTACCACCTTTCGCGAACGGGCAAAGTAAGTCGATGACTTTAATACCAGTTTCTAAAAGGTCAGTAGAAGCCGCTTGTTCTGCATAAGAAGGCGCTTGACGGTGAATTGGTAAACGCGCTTCAGTCGCAACAGGACCAGCTTCGTCGATCGGGCGACCAAGAACGTCCATGATACGGCCTAGAGTCGCTGTACCTACTGGTACAGAAATCGGCGCGTTAGTGTTAGTTACGTTCAAACCACGCTTAAGGCCTTCAGTAGAACCCATTGCAATAGTACGAACTACGCCATCACCAAGCTGTTGCTGAACTTCTAAAGTAGTTTCAGTACCATCTACTTGGAGAGCGTCATAGATCTTAGGAACGCTGTTGCGTTCAAACTCGACGTCGATAACCGCGCCGATGATCTGAATGATACGACCGCTATTCATTGCTGTCTCCTCAATTCAAAATAATGTTAAACGGCAGCGGCACCACCAACGATCTCAGAAATTTCCTGAGTAATCGCGGCTTGACGCAGCTTGTTATAAATAAGTTGCAGGCTCTTAATGATCTCGCCTGCGTTGTCTGTCGCTGCTTTCATAGCGACCATACGTGCAGACTGCTCACATGCGATGTTTTCAATCACACCTTGATACACCACAGACTCGATATAGCGAACCAACAAGCCATTTAAAAGCTCTTCAGCTTCAGGCTCGTAGATGTAATCCCAACCGTATTGACGGTTCAGATTCTTGTCTTCTTCAGCAGCAGCCAAAGGAACAAGTTGTTCGATTTTTTGATTTTGAGTCATGGCATTGACAAAGCCGTTTGACACTAGATAAATACGATCTAACTCGCCTTTATCATAAGCGTCCAACATCACCTGTACAGAACCAGATAACTGCTCAAGACTTGGGGCATCGCCGACTTGCGTCGTCGCACCAAGCACTTTACCGCCGTAGTTTTTAAAAAACGAAACCGCTTTTTGACCAATTAAAGCAAATTGAACTTCAATTGACTGCTCTTGTTGCTGTTGAACGTGTTTAACCACTTTCTTGAACAGGTTAATGTTCAAACCACCAGCAAGGCCACGATCTGAAGACACAATAATATAGCCAACGCGCTTAACTGGGCGTTCAACCATATAACGGTGTTTGTATTCAGGATTCGCTTGGACCAAATGAGCAATTACACGGTGCATATTTTCGGCATACGGACGGCCTTGAGCCATGCGCTCTTGCGCACGACGCATCTTAGAAGCTGCTACCATTTGCATCGCTCGAGTAATCTTCTGCGTGCTCTTGATACTAGCTACTTTGGCGCGAATTTCTTTTAAATTTGCCATACGCTTAACCTAGTATTCGAAAGCCCTTGCGAGCTTCCGAAGGTTGATTCCGTGAACCAAACCGACACTAAATTCAACAAAGGTTGAAATTAGTAAGTTTGAGTCGCTTTAAAGCTTTCAATACCTGCTTTGATTGCAGCTTCGATGTCTTTGTTGTAATCACCAGAGGCATCGATTTGTTGCATTAACGCAGCATGTTCTGAACGGAAGTAAGAAATCAACGCAGCATCAAAGTCTACGATTTTCTTAACGTCTACGTCAGCCATGTAGCCTTCGTTAGATGCATAAATTGAAACAGCTTGGTCAGCAATTGAGTATGGAGCATATTGTTTTTGCTTCATTAACTCAGTTACACGTTGACCATGTTCAAGTTGCTTACGAGTTGCTTCGTCAAGATCAGAAGCGAACTGAGCAAATGCTGCCAATTCACGGTATTGCGCCAAAGCAGTACGGATACCACCAGACAATTTCTTGATGATCTTAGTTTGCGCTGAACCACCAACACGAGATACAGAGATACCCGCGTTCACAGCAGGACGAATACCTGCGTTGAATAATGATGTTTCAAGGAAGATCTGACCATCAGTAATCGAAATTACGTTGGTTGGTACGAATGCAGATACGTCACCCGCTTGAGTTTCAATAATCGGCAATGCAGTTAATGAACCAGTTTGGCCTTTAACTTCACCGTTAGTGAATTTCTCAACGTAGTCAGCAGATACACGAGAAGCACGTTCAAGTAGACGCGAGTGTAGATAGAACACGTCACCTGGATACGCTTCACGACCTGGTGGACGGCGTAAAAGCAATGAAATTTGACGGTAAGCAACAGCTTGCTTAGACAAGTCATCATAAATGATTAACGCATCTTCACCGCGGTCACGGAAGTATTCGCCCATTGTACAGCCAGAGTACGGAGCTAGATACAGCATTGCTGCTGGATCAGCTGCAGCTGCTGCTACAACAGTTGTATACGCCATAGCGCCAGTTTCTTCTAGCTTGCGTACCACGTTAGCGATAGTCGATTGTTTTTGACCGATTGCTACGTATACACATTTAATGCCAGAGTTTTTCTGAGCGATGATCGCGTCGATCGCCATTGCTGTTTTACCAGTTTGACGGTCACCAATGATCAACTCACGTTGACCACGGCCTACAGGGATCATTGTATCTACTGATTTATAACCAGTTTGTACAGGTTGATCCACTGATTGACGCCAAATTACGCCTGGTGCTACTTTTTCAACAGCATCAGTTAATTTTGCATCAATAGGGCCTTTACCATCAATCGGGTTACCTAAAGCATCTACTACACGGCCTAAAAGTTCTGGACCAACCGGAACTTCTAATACACGACCTGTGCAACGCGCTTTTTGACCTTCTTGAAGGCTTAAGTAGTTACCTAAAACAACGACGCCCACTGAATCCTGTTCTAGGTTCAGTGCCATACCGTAAAGGCCGCCGTCGAATTCGATCATTTCACCGTACATAGCGTCAGCTAAGCCGTGAATACGCACAATACCGTCAGAAACCATAACAATGGTTCCTTCGTTCTTAGCGGTTGCGCTGGTGTCCAGATCGCCGATACGCTGTTTAATGAGCGCACTGATCTCGGATGGATTCAGTTGTTGCATTGCGCTATACCTCAATCTTTTTAAAGTTCAGTCTTCTAAATGCAATTAAGCAAGAAGACGAGTACGCATTTTTTCAAGCTTGTTAAGCGCAGAATCATCTATCACTTGGTCGCCTGCACGAATAACTACACCAGCAATCAGCGCTGGGTTAACTTCTACAGAAACATTTACCGCCGCTTCGAATTTTTTCTCTAATGCGTGAGTAAGAAGTTGTTCCTGTACAGAAGTCAATGGGAATGCTGATTCAATCACAACATCCACAGTATTGTTATTCTGTGATTTAAGCTGCTCATATTCTGCTGCAATCTCAGGAAGAAGAACCAAACGGTTATTCTCTGCAAGCAATGTCAGGAAGTTAGACACTGCTGCAGTTTGGTCTTCACCTAAAACTTTCGCAAAAAGAGCCACCTGCTCAGCAGGTGTAAGCTCAGGGCGATTTAGATAAGCTGAAAATGCTTCGTCTTGCACCGCAGCACTGAGCAATTCAAGTGCTGTTGACCAAGAGTCAGTTGCACTTTGCTCAGAAGCGTAAGCAAATGCTGCTTTAGCGTATGGGCGTGCCAACGTCAAGAGTTCAGCCATAATCCGCCTCTCTTAAAGTTTAGCAGCCAGCTGAGTCAGCATGGCATTGTGAGCTTCTGCATCAACTTGCTGGCTAAGAATTTTCTCAGCACCAGTTACTGCAAGAGCAGCCACTTGTTGACGCAATTCTTCGCGAGCAGCATTGATTTCAGTATCAACAGCTTCTTTAGCCTGTTGACGAATACGCTCACCTTCAGCCGCAGCTTGGGTACGCGCTTCTTCGATCAATTGTGCACCACGACGGTTCGCTTGTTCGATCAATTGAGCCGCTTGTGCTTTTGCCGCGTCTAACTCAGCTTTCACTTGTGCTTGCGCATCTGCAAGGTCAGCCTTCGCTTTTTCAGCAGCATTTAAGCCATCAGCGATTTTACGCTGACGTTCACTAATCGCATTGATTAGTGGTGGCCATACAAACTTCATGCAGAATGCGACAAAAATCGCAAACGCAATCGCTTGGCCAAACAATGTGAGGTTGATATTCATTGCAAATTCCTCAAATAGTGAATTTCGGAATTAAGCTGATTAACCTACAAATGGATTAGCGAAGATGAAGAACAAGCCAATACCAACACCGATCATAGGCACAGCATCAAGAAGACCCGCGATTAAGAACATACGAGTTTGAAGTTGTGGAGCCAATTCTGGTTGACGAGCTACAGCTTCAAGGAAACGGCCGCCTAGAAGACCAAAACCAATCGCAGTACCTAAAGCACCGAAAGCGATCAAGATAGCAGATGCAATTGCAACTAGACCTAAAGTGAGTTCCATGATAATTCCTCAGAGGTTAGGTTTTATACCAAATTAAGTTAAAAAATTGTGTGCCCAACCATCCGTTGACAGTTAGGCAATACCATTAATGCTTTTCGCTTGCCATACTCATGTACACGATAGTCAACATCATGAAAATGAATGCTTGTAGCGTAATAATCAAAATGTGGAAAATCGCCCAAGGCACAGACAACGCCCACTGGATCCAGAACGGTAATAACGCGATAAGAATGAAGATTAACTCACCCGCATACATGTTACCGAACAGTCGTAGAGCCAATGAAACTGGTCGCGCCAAGAAAGTAGTCAATTCCAACAATAAGTTGAATGGAATTAAAAGCACTTTAGCAACTGGATTACTTGGGTTAAATGGGTTCAGTGCTAACTCACCAACGAAGCCGCCAACACCTTTCTCACGAATACTATAGAAAATAATTAAGAAGAATACAGAAATAGACATACCGAGGGTAATGTTTGGATCTGTAGTCGGAACAATTTTAAAGTAAACCTGATGAGGGTCTACACCCAGCATAGAAGCAATCGCGTGTTGAGCTACATAAGGAATAAAGTCAACAGGGATCAAATCCATCAAGTTCATGAGGAAAATCCACACGAAAATGGTTAATGCTAAGGGTGCAATTAATCGAGACTTCCCGTGGAAGGTATCACGTACACTTGAATCTACAAACTCGATAATCATTTCAATTGCAGACTGGAACTTGGTAGGAACACCAGCATTAGCCGCTTTAGCAACCAACCAGAACAACAAACAGAAAATCAGACCCAGTCCGATAGACCAACCCATTGAATCCAAGTGAATAGCAGTGAACCCCATCTGTTGAGCTTCAGCACCGCTCTCGGCCAATTTCCACGTACCGTCCGGCATTTTGCCATAGGTCATGTTGGTCAAGTGATGCTTGATATACTCGGTCGAAGTAAGGGCATGTTCTTCAGCAGCCATAAATCACACCTGGTCAATGTCAAAAAACTAATAGAACAAACGAATATCGCGTGCTGCTTGATATCTCGCCTGCTCCTGAAAAACTTTTCAATTTCTTGTTGTGCTTATACTCATTTTTGTAGACGTGACGCCCAAAACGGAGCGACCCACGACATGGCTTGAACAAGTATAAAACCACAAAACAACGCCACCGCTGACAACGGTTTAACATTGCTTAAAATTAAAATGAAACCAACAATCACAATGGCAAACTTTCCCATCAAGCCTTTATACATGTTCGAAAGAACTTGTTTAGACGCGCGGGCTCCTGCTGCTCGAAACGATTGCCACGAAAAATAACAAGTCGCGAGCCAACATACCAGTGCACCTAATGCTGCACTCAAGGCTGCGGTTGAGTCTTTCACGACCCAGCCGATCAAGGCTGAAACAGGGATCATACAGGCTTGCAGGAGGACCAAAGCTTTCGCTAATCGTCGGTCAATCAAGCGACTAGTTCGGCTCATTATTTATTCACTCACAGCAATCATGCTTGACAAGTTTAACAGGTGATTATTTTTAATCGCAGGCATTATAGAGTTACACCCCTGAACATGCAATCTTTTCCCGACCTTAGTCGTGTTTTTTTAAATCGGGTCACTGCTGTTAAACTAATCAAAATCTGTCTATTTTTTAAATCATTAGCGTGCATTTAGTACACATTTCTGGGTTTCGGCGGCCAATTGCTGCCAAGCCTGCACAAAGTCCCCTGCCCCGCTCATGCTTTCATCGACATGCTGGAACAGTACCGGATTGAGTTTGCGGTACTGGTTCTCACTGGCATGACCTTCGGCCAGCAGACACATTTTGCGCTGTGGACGATGATCCTGTAAAAACTTGATTTGCGCCACGGTTGGTGAAACATGTGGATCATCGGTCAATGCCCCCATGAATTTTAAATTGAGTGGGCGCTCCAGATACTGATAGGCATCATGATAAGACCAATAAGGTTTGGCTTTGTTACTTGAACTATAACGCTGAGCCGTAGCAAACATGTTTTGTGCAAAGTCACGGGCATTTTTCCAGTAGCGTTCACGATGCTCCGGCAATTGCTGCGAACGTAGCGCCGCAATAAAGAAACCAATCCGCACTGCATTATTCGGATCGAGCCAGACATGCGTGTCTACCGTATTTTTTAAGGCCTCGCCACGCGGATTACGCATCGGCAAGGTGGTCAATATCCCCGAGTCTAACAGTGCAATGCCTTTATTACTTTCATTCAGCACTTTGGCCAAGGGTGCTTCATGCGCCTGACCCAGCCAGATCACCAGACCTGCATTCTGAATAGTTTTTCGATGCGCCGGAGTCAGACTCACATCATGTCCACTTTGGTTGGCCAGCAATAAAGTCGGCTGTTCCACACCTTGGGTAATTTTCTTGGCAATCAGATGGATCGGCTGCGTAGACACCACCAGACTTTGTGACCAACTGAGTGTACTGAACAATGCGAGCAGACTGATTGCAAGAAGACGGAACATGAGTAGAAATCACTTAAAAACGATAAAATCAGGAAGTGTTATAATATAACAAAAATACAAAAATACCTATGCCCAATCGAAACTCAGAACGCTTCATGTTAAGATTTGAAATCTATTAATTTTCAGTTTCGCACTTGAGGTGAACTATGGGTTCCTGTTCGCATGAACACCACAACGCATTGCACGGCGTGCACGACCATCCCAATGTCGCACAACGTCTTGCTGAAGCGGAAAGTCTTTGTGCAGCAAGCGGCGCACGCCTTACGCCTTTACGTAAAGAAGTGCTGGAACTCATTCTGAATGCGCATGGCCCGATGGGCGCCTATGATCTGCTGGCACAAATGAAAAATGCCAGCGATCGTCCTGCAGCCCCACCAACGGTGTATCGCACTCTGGATTTTTTATTAAGCAAAGGGCTGATTCATCGCCTGACCTCGATCAATGCCTATATTCCCTGTTGCCATCCGCGTGAAGGTCATCAGGCCGCTTTTTTAATCTGCACCGAATGTAAAGCCGTGAAAGAAGCGTCGGCTCAGGGCTTGCTCGATCAACTCGATGCACTGGCCAGCTCGGACGACTTCACGGCACATCACAGCATTATCGAAATTTCAGGAATTTGTCAGCAGTGCCGCAACAAAGCTTAAGTGCCTCTCCCCTGATTCAGCTCTCCAAGATCTGGGTCAAGATCGATGAGCGCGATATCTTAAAAGCCATTGATTTCTCGTTACAAGAGAAAGAAATTGTCACACTGATCGGTCCCAATGGCGCTGGTAAATCGACCTTAATTAAAGTCATGCTGGGCATTTTGAAACCGCAATCAGGTGAGATCAAAACTGCGCGCAAACTCAAATTCTCTTATGTGCCACAGAAATTCAATCCCTCACATAGCTTGCCGCTCCGGGTGAAAGATTTATTGACGCTAGAAAAATGCCCATCCCAGATTAAAACCGAAATTATCCGCGATACCGGCATTAGCAAACTGCAAGATTCTAAAGTTCAGCAGTTGTCTGGCGGCGAACGTCAGCGGGTGCTATTGGCCCGCGCCTTATTACGCCAGCCGGACATTTTAGTCCTCGATGAACCGATGCAAGGTCTGGACATCCAGTCCGAAGCTGAACTGTATGAATATGTGCGTAACTTGCCGGAAAAATATGGCTGTGCCGTACTGATGGTTTCACATGACCTGCAATGGGTGATGCAAGGTACGACTCGAGTCGTGTGCTTGAACAAGCATATCTGCTGTAGTGGGCTGCCGGAAAGCGTGCAGCAACATCCCGAATATCAGGCAATTTTTGGCACCAATCGAGTGTTCTATCACCATCATCATGATCATTGCGCGCATGGCGATTCTGCCACTCCCTGTCAGCATGATTCACGCCCTCATATTCACCCCGAGCCGGAAGCTTAAACCATGATGGATTGGTTACAACTCCTTTTACCTGCATGGATCATGGGAACGCTGTTGGTATTTCTGACTGCTCCGCTGGGCTGTCTCATGCTCTGGCGGCGTATGTCATTCTTTGCCGATACCATGGCACACGGTACTTTACTCGGTGTTGCCATTGCTGGAGCTTTAAGTTTACCGCTCTGGATGGGAGTCACTTTTATTGCCTTATTATTGGTAGGTATTTTGTGGGTGCTGCATGATCCGCGCCTACCCAATGATGCTTTGCTGGCCTTATGTTCAGCAACACTGCTTTGCTCGGGATTATTGTTCATTCAGCATTTACCGAGTTTAAGACCGGAACTTCTCAGCTATCTATTTGGTGATCTACTAACGATTTCTTGGACGGACTTACCCACCTTTGCCATTGTGATTATTCTGGCCTTAGCCGTCCTCTATAAAAGCTGGCAAGCGCAGATTCAAATCGCGATTGATCCGGACATGGCGGTCAGTGAAGGTGTAAATGCCAAATGGCAACGCCTGATCTTTATGTTGTTATTGGCATTGTTTACCGTGCTTGCCCTGAAAGCAGTCGGTTCACTCTTGATGGGGGCATTACTGGTGATCCCTGCCCTGACCGCACGACTCCTTGCACACTCACCCAAACAAATGGTGATCTGGGCATTCGTGATTGCGCAAATTGGGGTGACCGTGGGCCTATGGTCGAGTGCCGGTCTCAATACTTCGACTGGTTTAACCATTGTACTGACCATGGCGGTGCTATTTGCACTGATCTTCTGTGTGCAGAAGTTTAAAAAGCTGAATTAATCTTTCTGTTAAATCATTATGATTTTCTAATGATCTATTCCGCCTCTCTCCTTTAAGGAGAGAGCAAAGACTCTTTATTGATGCACCAAACTCAATAAAAATGCAGCGCCGGCAAATAACCCGGCAAAAGTCCGGTTCATGACTTTTTGTTGTTTCGGCGATCTAAGCAGCCTTAAAACTTTAGCAGCCAATCCGGTATAACCCGCCATCACAATCAGATCAATCGTCACCATTGTCGCAGCCATAATCAAATACTGAATCCATTGTGGCTTAGACAAATCCAGAAATTGCGGCAAGACGGCCAGTAAAAATACGATGGCTTTAGGATTAGTGATATTAACCAAGAAACCATGCAGTACCAGTTTCCCTCTCGATTTTCGCGCCAATTCATGTTTAATTTCGATAGATTGTACAGGTGCTTTCCATTGCAAAATAGCCAAATACAATAAATAGCCGACACCAAACCATTTCACCACTAAAAATGCCCATGGGGTTGTCGCAAACAAAACTCCCACGCCTGCCGCAACCACTGCAATCTGTACCAATAATGCCAGTTGCAGGCCCAGCGCATTCCAGTAACCATGCCGAAAACCATAATTCAGTCCACTCGACATGGAAGCAATCGCTCCTGCGCCCGGAGACACACTAATCACCCAACAGGCCAGCATATAGGCAAACCACATTTGATAGGACATAAACATTTCACTCAGCAAAACCCATCCAATATTATATGAATTTTCCAATAAAATCGGGCTAAAAACCTGCTTGAATATAAGGCACTGCACTATTCACTCTGTCTGGCTTCAGGCACAATATGTGCATTAAAAACAGGATCTATCCTTACAGGAGCCATGAATGACAGCCCAATCGGTAATCTTGCCACTTCCTTCAGATCATGCCCGTTTTATTGTTTTACGTCTTAAAGATTTGAGTATTGAACAATTAAAAGAACAACTCGAACATCTTTTTACTTCGCGTGATCGTCTTATTACGCAACATCCTCAAGCACAAATTAAAACGGCAGTGGCTTTTGGTCCTGAACTGTGGGCAAAACTTTATGATCAAGCTCCTGCAGGCTTTAAACAGCTTGAGCCCATTCATGGTTCATTTGAAATGCCAGTGGTTCCGGCAGATATGATCATTCATATTGCCAGTGCCCGTGCTGATATCTGTTTTGCGCTCAGTCAGGCTTTTTTTGAAGGCATTCAGGATCAGGTTCAGGTGCTGGATGAGCGGGTTTGCTTCCGCTATTTTGATGGTCGTGACATAACTGGCTTTATTGATGGAACTGAAAATCCGCAATTCCCGGATGATCGTGCTGAAGTCGCATTATTAGGTGAAGATTCAGGTATTTTCCAAGATGGTTCATTTATTTTTGCCCAACGTTACGCGCATAACCTGGAAAAATGGAAAAAGCTAAAAGTTGATACTCAGGAACAGGTTATGGGTCGTACCAAGCTTGAATCGATTGAGCTGGATGATGAAGTCAAACCTGAAAATGCGCATGTGGCACGTACTGTAGTGGAAGATGAAGAAGGTGAAGAAATGGAGATCCTGCGTCATTCTCTACCTTATGGTGACGGACGTGGTGACCAGGGGCTATTCTTTATTGCATATACCAAAGATCTAAAAATTATTGATGCTATGTTAGAACGTATGTTTGGTACGTCTGGTGATGGGATTCATGACCGCCTGCTGCACTTCGTAACTCCGCTGGATGGCGCATATTACTTTGCACCGAGTGAGGAGTTGCTGGAAGAAGTTTTGGAAGGGTAAAAGAAAAAAGCAGCTAAAAAATAGCTGCTTTTCTATTTTTAAATTATTTATAATTTTTTATAAATCTAACTCTTTGATAATTTTCTTGAGCATAACAATCTATTAAATAAATCGGTGCTTCACGCCCTTCCTCTGCAGCTGCATATTCAGAGTTACATTTATTTTTTCTATTCTTTAACCACAATCTTTGACTCGCTAGTAATTTTTCTTTTTTAATTCCTTTTAATATTTTCATTCTTTTTCTATATTCTATATTTAATTTTTTATCTGACTCTAAATAACTTCTTGAAACACAATACATTAAATCCTCTTGCATAGGACTTCTTTCTTTACACTGTATTTTCAAAGCATCCTGATATAAAAAGTCTTCAGGAGACACTGCATAAGAGTTTAAAGAAATAAATAAAATATTCAGAATAAAAAGTTTACTTATAGCATTCACATTTTAATCCTTTTTCAAAAATTTTTGCTTCATCTTCCCGTCTAGCCTGTAATCCTCTATTAGCTTTTGTAGTCCATAGTCGTTTCATACTTCTTAAGAATAAAGGAACCTTTTTTCCATTCTTTTTAAGATCATCTTGAATTTCTTTCATTTCTTTACGACGATCTCCTTTCAAACCTATATATCTGTTATATACAAGCGATAAAATAGCTCCTTGGCAATGAGGATGATATTTTAAAATATCTGGATAAACTTTTAATGTATCCTCCGCATACCTTTTTTTTACTATCATCACCATCTGATAAGCTTTATCTTTATTTATAATAATATCAGAAAGGCTGTTTACTAATGCTTGTGCTGCCAAACCTCTTTTTCCTTGAGCTTTTAATAAACGTTGAATTTGACTCGAAGTATAATAAAAAATTAAATCCTTTTTAATTTGTTCAAGACTTTGATGTCCTAAATCGTAACCATATCCTAATGTTACACCACTTTTACCATCTTTTCCCTTACTAGGTACATAAGGTTTAGATTCGTATTTCTCCCATTTTAAAATTGAATCAAGAGATTCTTTTGAAATAACCATTGTTCCTAAAGAAGTTTCAAAAGTATATGTTTCTACGATACATTCTGCTGTACAGAGTTTCTCTATATTCTTATCTAGGGTCGGCTTATTCTGTTCGGTACCACCCTTAATAATATCTACATCTAATTTCAATTTTATGGAATCTTCTTTAATCCTTTTTACCACATGAGTTTTCGGTTCCAAGGGATTACCATCAGGTTTAAATACCGTGATCTGTATTTTTTCCCCAATCATACTTGGAAATGAAAATTTCCCATTAGAGGTATTTGAAATTTTTGTTATCTTATTTCCCAAATAAAGTATTTCGATCTTTGTATTTTCAACGATATAACTATTTCCTTCTCTATCTAGAAGTTGGATATTTGATTCACTTTTAAAGTTTTCATAGGGTTCATCTAGTTTAATTATTTTTGGTATTTGAGAGCCATGCTCAGAGTTAACAGCACCTTTTAGAGCAAACTCATCATTTGAAGTCAAAACTAGAATTTCAATATCTCGATTAGGTGAAGATACCACCTCTACAATGCCTTGCTCATTGGTATGACGTTCAAATGAACTTTGTTTTCCTTTAGGGCGAGATTTTACCGGGAAACTCGTTAATATTTTCTCATTGCAGTCTATTATTTTAAATAAAGTCGTAACGGCTTTGTTGCACAAACCTATCTGTAAAGGCTTTTTCAGCGATATAATTTTCAAATGAAGAAGCCTACACACAAAATCTACCGCACAACCAATTGGCCCGCATATAACCGAGCACTCATGAGTCGCGGAAAT
>NZ_KB850140.1:158985-159812 GCF_000369685.1 Acinetobacter sp. CIP 102136 | reverse complement strand
TTTACGGAATTAGGTCGACCACTTACCCAAGTTACGCCTTAAATTTGGCTCAATTAGGGGCGCTTTGCATTTCAAATCTTTGTGCAACAAAGCCAGTCGTAACTATACCTTTTGTAGTAGGCATCACTTTTTCTTTATGATACTCCTCTATACTTTTAGGCAAGGATACTTTTACAGGATTCTTTCTAGAAGAAATGATTGAAGAATCAATCGTTTTAATAACGATATAATCTTCCACATTAGGTGGCTTAGCTAAAATTTCCACAGTTCGATTTGGTGAACCCTGAAATATAAATAAACCATCTTTATCTGTTTTATTTGTATTTTCTCTCGATGAACCTTTATAGCGTGATTTAACTTTTAAATTAATGACATATTTTCCTGAAGCATCATAAATTTTTGATGTTATGGTAACTAAATTGCTCATCATTCGACATCCTCTTCAGTATATACATCATCCTCTAAATCCCTTTCTTCTATCTCATTCAATAGTTCATCAATACTTTCATTATCTAAGTCTTGAATGAGATGAGTTTGTAAAGAATTAAATCCTAAAGCCACGAAATCTGTGGGTTGAGAGGTATAGAATCTTAAAGTACTTAATTGATTATTTTCATTTAATACAGACTTCTTAGTTTTAATTAAGTTCCCATCCAACTTATTTAGAATAAAAATTTCTTTTTCTCCTGCAGACTGGTTAGTCCACTGATAGTTAATTTTATTACTGAATAATAGACCTCTTGCGAAAGTAAAAACCACCTCAATATAAATTTCATGAGATATCAGAAATTAAATCGTTTTTCAGATTCTGAATTCAAACGCTTGGT
>NZ_KB850140.1:92082-158095 GCF_000369685.1 Acinetobacter sp. CIP 102136 | reverse complement strand
AGAAAAAGAAGAATTTACCCTTATTTGATGTTGAGAAAAAGTACAATAAAATGATTGAAAAAATACGAGTTGTGATCGAACACATTAATAGTCAATTGAAAACATTTAGAATATTAAGTGAACGCTATCGAAATAGACGGAAAAGATTCGGCTTACGCATTAACTTAATTGCTGCACTCGTAAACCGGATAAACTTGCAATAATGACTTTCGCAAGAGATCTAATGTTTTCATTTTTGGAAGATTTATTTTTTGTTCAATAATATTTTGACCTTTCGTAAACAGATGCTGCCCGGCCTTACACTCAAATTTCCCACCAGTTGTGACCACCACTCCACCACCATTGATCTTAATTTGAGACCCTCCAGCGGTCAGTACAATCTCTTTCGGACTGGTGATTTCGATCTTGTCTTCAGTCGAAATAAGCTTGTTTACCTTGCGGGCAATCGCTTCAATCGCATCATCTTGGGCTTGTAGTTCAATTTTTCCTTGAGCAGCATAGAGACTCGCACCCTCTTGAGCAGCAAATAAACTGATCTTGTCCTGTGCATGAGCAACTAAAGATTTCTGTGTGGATAAATGAATATTATTCCCGGCACTCTGATTGATTTGGTGATCAGCGGATAAATGAATATTTTCATTTGTGCTCAGTGCAATCGTTTGGGGGGCAGTTAATAACATCACGGCCTGTTTAAATGCGATGGCCTTGGCTTGATCTTCAGCTTCAATCTGACTCAGAAACTGTTTTAAACTATCAAAAAATTGCAGCGGATCAGTCTGCTGTTGTTCAGCAATATCACTCAAGGCTTTACTATGATCGAGATTCGATTCAATCTGCTCTTTGGCACGACTCGCATCCAGGTGATTGCCTGCTGCTGAATCTTGCCGATAAGTGGAGATTAATAAGCCTTTTCCTGCACGTATGGCACCCCACTGGTCTGTCCTTAGTTCAAAACCTTCTCCTCGACCTTCGCTGCTTTCACTTTCTTTAGGATGGCTTAGATTTCCCAGATTGAGCTGACTGGCTGCATGACTACTTTGCAGCTGCGCACTAATCTGTTCAGGGGTATCATCGAAACGCAACTGGTTAAAGCCATCCCCATCGACCTCCTGAGAACGGATGCCACTGAGTTTTTTGGTCGCAGGAAGTTCTCCTTTTGCATCAAACATGGTCGGATGCCGTTCTGCTTCATGAATCCGTCCCACCACAAAGGGCCGGTCGATATCACCTTCAAAGAAGTCAATCACTACAATTTCGCCAATTCGCGGATGCAACCTGATGCCATAACCCTCACCCGCCCAAGGGGTCAAAACATCCACCCAAGCAGAATCGCTATCATTGTCATTGCTACCTGCGCCGCCATCATGCTGATGATCCTCACTCCGGGTAAACAGAAAACGAACTTTCACCCGCCCCCATGCATCGACATGAATCGTTTCACCTTCAGGTCCGACCACTCGAGCCCGTTGCGGATATCCAGCAGGCCGATGAATGAAGGGGTGGTACTCAGGAACAACCTGGATTTCACGGCGCACCATCTGTAGTTCATTGGCCTGTCGTTCCTCCTGTGTCATCTGCCAGCCGCTCTTCTCAAGCAAACTGTCCAGCTGAGATAAGATATCTTTGGGTAAATTGTTCTGGTTATAAAACCGCTTAGCTAAAATCAGAAATTCACGTTGATGGGCAGGATGCTGATCAATTTCAGGATGCTGTTGCAGTTCAAACCAGTATCCAACCTGAGCATCTCGTACGCTGCTACTGGCTTTAAAATATTTAGACTGCAAAGCATGATAGTCACTGAGCTGCTGATTGAGTCGATCCAGTTGGGCTATACCAGATGCTGTCACCTGATCCTCATGATTTAAGTCGCCGGTCCAAGCCGGACTGATGTTCCACGCATCTTCAAGCTGAAGAGTGGCATTTGCATGGATATCACTTTGCTGATGATTACTGAATAAAGGCTGGCTTTGATCCTGGGCAAGTTGCTGGGCATGCCAGCGCTGGGTTTGGGTACTATTCGGATTGAGCTGACGTACCGCAATCAGACTGTTCAGCGTGTCCAGCTGTTCGGTGGCATGACTGCGATGAAACCGGATGGAGCGGCGTTTTAAAGCTGAAAAATATTGGGAATGATCTACCAGTTTTAAAAGCTGATCTTGAATCTCGCTGGCTGATACAGGCACAGTTAATTGCCTTTCATCAATCAGCCAGTTAATTCCTTCGCTACGCCATAAACGGGTCAGAAAATCATAATCCGATTCATTCGACTGCATTACAAAAGGTCGGACATCATAGTCCCGGCTGAGTCCTGTCAAATCCAGGCTGAGACTGGCCGCGAATAATACACTTCTGTTTTGCCATTCACTGAACAGGATTTCACTGATCTCGCGCACCGTCTTATTCATAAAAACCCGACTGTTACGGCGCTTCTGCCAGAGTGCAGTCGGATCATTTAGCATCAATTTATACAGGGTCAAAGCTCCATCATTCTGCCCTTGACTGGCTGCAGTAATAATGCCCGTAGTCCGGAAAAGTTCACCCCGGTCTGTGACCTGATCAATGGCCACCCGACAGCCGATAAACTGTTTCAAGGCAATATGAGCATGAGTGGAAAGACAGATCAGTTCAGCCTGCAGGCCTTGATTGATCTGATGCTGACCCTCAATACGCTGAATCAAAACCTGATGATTTAAAGGAGGATGTGAAAACTGTAAATGTAGCGCACGATGCTGTCGCTTAAGCCCGAGCTGCTCCACCAGCATATGGATAGGTTTTGGCATTTTATAGTTATAATTTTAAGCTTTATTATTGTGCGGCAGATTTTAGGAAAAGTTATCCATTTCGTCCAGTTCACGATGCATTTCACATAATTAGGCCTTTAATTTATGGCCCTTCAATTAAAAATCTTAAATTGCATGTGGTACATCTTAATTAAAAATATTGCTCAATATTCCCTATTTTTCCGATTATCCTATACGGAACTTGCTGCTACACTCATTCAGATCTCATTCTTCAAGGCCAAGGACATGCTGGAACTCCCTTCTAAATTACCCGATTTGGGCGTGACCATTTTTAGTACCATGTCGGCCTTGGCACAAAAACTCGGAGCCTTGAATCTTTCTCAAGGATTTCCAGACTTTGCAGCGCCTCCTGCCTTGATTGAAGCTTTAAACCGGGCTAGCCAGAATGGATTTAACCAGTACGCTCCGGGAGATGGTCTGCCAGTCTTGCGAGGTCTAGTGGCAGATCTCTATCAGCAGCGTGATCAACTGATGATTGATCCTTTCGAGGAAATCACGATTACGCCTGGGGCCACGATTGCGATTTTTTGTGCCATTCAGGCCACAGTGCGCGCCGGTGAAGAAGTAATTATTTTCGACCCGAGCTATGACAGTTATGGCCCTGCGGTACAACTGGTCGGGGCAAAGCCAGTGCATATTGCTTTGCAGCATCCTGATTTTTCTGTGGACTGGAATCAGGTCAAAGATACCATTAATGACCGTACCCGCATGATTGTGGTAAATACTCCACATAATCCGAGTGGTAGTGTCTGGTCCAAGGCAGACTGGCAGCAACTGATCGAGCTGATTCGCGAGCGCAATATTGTGGTGCTGTCCGATGAAGTCTACGAACATCTGGTTTTTGACGGCGTTCAGCACTATTCGGCCTGGTCATTTCCAGAACTTCGTGAGCGGAGTTTTGTGATTGGTTCTTTTGGTAAAACCTTCCATGTCACTGGCTGGAAAACCGGATTTTGTATTGCTGCACCCGCACTGATGAAAATGTTCAGACAGATTTATCAGTTTGCCAGTTTCTGTGGTGTGACGCCCGTTCAGGTTGCCTTGGCGGAATATATGCAACTGCATCCTGAGCATATACCTGAACTGTCCTCTTTCTATCAAAACAAACGGGATTTATTTAACTCATCCATTGAAACGTCACGCTTTAAATGGACACCTTCTCAAGGGACTTATTTCCAGAACTTAGATTATTCAGAGATTCGGCCTGAGCTCGATGATTTATCCATGTGCCATTTTCTGGCAGAACAACATGGGATTGTCGCGATTCCAGTCTCTGCGTTCTACCAGCATCCTCCTACAGATTTACGCTTGCTCAGGTTTTGCTTTGCAAAAAAAGAACAAACCTTGATCCAGGCAGGTCAAATTCTTTCAAAGGTTTAACTCATTTTTTAACTAAAAATCTCATAAAATAAATGCCTTAGTTACTTAAAAGCTAAGGCTTTTTCTTATATTCTGCCAAATAATAGCTGCATCAACAAATAGATGATAATTCAATCACAGGATGTCGCATGGCACAGCACTCACTGATTCATCAACAGAATTTATGGAAAGCCTTTCTGGTATTTCTGTTGCCATTAATTGCGACCAATATCCTGCAAAGTCTCTCCGGCACGATCAATACGGTTTTTGTGGGACAAATGCTCGGAGTGAATGCGATTGCTGCTGTTGCCGTTTTTTTCCCGATCCTGTTTTGTCTGATGGCCTTTGTGATTGGTTTATCGGCCGGCTCTACCGTATTGATTGGCCAGGCTTGGGGCGGGAAAAATATAGAAAAAGTGCGCTGTGTGGTCGGTTCAACTTTATTTATGACCTTGATTGGCGGCAGCTTGATTGCACTTTTTGGGGTAATTTTTGCTGAGAATATTCTCTTGGCGCTTGGCACAGATCCGGATGTGATGCATTTATCCTTGCCCTATGTGCAATGGATGCTGGCGGGTAGCCCCTTAATCTTTATCTATATTATTTATACTTCCATCTTGCGCGGTGTTGGGGATAGTACCACCCCCCTGTTTGCTTCCGCACTTACCATTGGGGTCGGGTTGGTGGTGACACCGGTACTGATTGCAGGTTATTTTGGCTTTCCTAAAATGGGTATAATCTCGCCGGCGATTGCCACCATTCTGGGAAATCTGGCGGTCCTGTTGTTTTTAATCCTGTATTTGAATTATAGGCAGCATCCGCTCAAACTCGACTGGGCCTTATTAAAAAATATTCGTCATCAACCACAGTTAAGCAGAATGATCTTGAAACTGGGGGTTCCTACTGGTGTGCAAATGGTCACCACTTCAGTTGCCGGACTGGTGATTGTCGGACTGGTGAACCGCTATGGTGCAGAAGCAACAGCGGCCTATGGCGCGGTCAATCAGGTCTTAAATTATATTCAATTTCCCGCTTTGTCGATTGCGATTGCCGCGTCTGTATTTGGTGCTCAAGCGATTGGTGCAGGTAAATCAGATCTGCTCAATAAAGTTACCCGGACTGCGCTGAGTATGAATATCCTGTTTACCGGCGGTCTGGTGATTCTGGCCTATCTGTTCTCCAAATATCTGATGGCGCTATTTATTACCGATCCTAAGGTTGTAGTACTAGGACAACAACTGTTGTTTATTGTGCTGTGGTCAATACTGTTTTTTGGCGCCAGTGCCATTTTTGCTTCAATCATGCGCTCGAGTGGTACGGTGACCGTGCCAATGTTAATCAACATTTTTGCCATTCTCTGTATTGAAGTTCCCGCCGCTTATCTGTTTAGCCGGTGGTGGGGTCTGGAAGGTATCTGGTATGCCTATGCGTTGGCCTTTGTCAGCCTGTGTATTTTGCAGGGACTGTATTATCAGTTTGTCTGGAAGAAAAAAACGGTTGAAGCGTTGATTTAAATGCAGGTTTTTTTACGTGCCTAAAGCATTACAGTAGTTAATACTCTCCTTTGCAAAAAATTAGCCCCTATCACAGCGATAAAAAAACCCGCTTTCGCGGGTCTGTTTTGCATTTTTTTAAGCAGACTTTTTCTTCTTTTTACCAAACTGGGTCGCCAGTGCAGTGACATGCTGATAACCAGTTGGCAAGATCCGCTGGATCAGGTCAATTGCTTTGGCATCATTACCAATCAGCAGACGGCGTTTGTCTTTTTGTACCGCCTCCAGAATTTGACGAGCGGCTTCTGCAGGTGGACAACGCAATAATTTATTAAAATTACGGGCTGATTTTTCCGGATTCATACCTAAAGTCAGCAGACTGTTATTCATTTTTGCCGCATTGGCAATATTGGTACGGATACCGCCCGGATGTACACAGAGCGCACTGACTCCGCAATTTTCCATGTCCAGTTCCTGACGCAGGGATTCAGTAAAACCACGTACTGCAAACTTGGTCGCATTATAAGCAGACTGGGTGGGCTGAGCCGTTAAACCAAACAGGCTGGAAATATTGATGATATGACCATCGCCAGTTTTTTTGATCAGTGGCAAGAATTCTTTGGTTCCGTAAACCACGCCCCAGAAATTGATTCCAACAATCCATTCCAGTTCTTCATAAGACGCCCCTTCAACGGTTGAGCCTAGTGCAACGCCGGCATTGTTAAAGATCATATTGACACTGCCATGATCCTGTTCGACCTGTGCCGCCCAGTTACGCACCTGTTCCAGTTCAGCCACATTCACTTTCTGGATAGTCACACGAACATCACTCTCTTTGAGCAATTCAAGCGTTTGTGCCAGACCTTGTTCATTGATATCACTCAGCGCCAAGTGACAACCCTGCTGGGCCAGTAATATTGCCAGTTGCTGGCCAATACCCGAACCTGCACCGGTAATCGCAGCGACTTTATTTTTAAAATTTTTCATTCAATTTCCTTATGTAAAGAACTGCCATTCCATGACAGCAGGATCTTGTTCTGTTGTTTCAGGAGCTAGCACAGATCCTCAATATAGTTTTGACAATATAGATTGTCAATAATTATCCCATGTCCTTAGAGGCCAAATTTCAGGGCAGCATTTCCATATAGGTCTAAGCGTGATTTATTGCTAAGATATTTAAAATCTTCATGCAGATGAGCACACAGGCCTTATGACCGATTCAATCGACTCAGCAGCAAAATCACGACCCTCCAAAACCAAGGAGCGTCAGTTTAAAGGCCTGTCGATGGCTGAACGACAGCAGGCACGTCGTGAAAAGCTCATCGAAGCCGGAATTGAAGCCTATGGCAGTTATGGTTTTTTTTCAGTTACCGTCAAAGATATCTGTAATGAAGCCAAACTAACCGAACGTTATTTTTATGAATCCTTCAAGAAAAGCGAAGATCTGTTTCAGACCATTTTCTTAAAACTGATTGATGAACTGCAGCAGAATGTGATGCAGGCCATGATGCAGGCATCGAGTGATCCGAAAAAAATGATCGAAGCCGGTTTGAGTGCGCTGCTCACTACCCTGCGTGACAATCCGCGCATGGCACGGATCATTTATATCGATGCCATGCTGGTACAGGAGCTGCATAATCAGGCCACTATTCATGAAACCATGTCACGTTTCGACCGCATGATTCATGCCTTTGTCATGTTGATGATGCCGCAGTTAAATCGCAGCGAGCAGGAAATTTCATTGGTGTCGACCGGTTTAAATGGCTATGTCACCCAAATTGCCATTCGTTGGGTGATGAGTGGTTTTAAGCATTCGCTTGAGGAAGTTTTATCGTCGTGCAGTGTGGTTTTTTTGGCGCTGCTCGAGTCATTTTCCGAGAAAAAATAGCTGTTAAATCCTGTGCTTAATCGGCTTTCCTGCATTTACCAGTGAGTTGAAGATTTATGCTGTACTACGGAAATGAGTAAAATTAATTTATGATTTTTTAACAAGTTTCTGCATTATATTTGTCACAAATCTTTGCGAATATCAGCAGTTTTTCCCTTTCTGCAATGATACTGTCATAATTAGTCTTTGTAATAAGCCTGTCATAAATATAAAACGGTTCACCGTTTACATGAAATAGGGTATTGCGTTGTGAAAGATGACTACATATTAATCGTCGATGACGAGCTCCCGATTCGGGAAATGATCCATACCTCTCTGGATATGGCCGGTTTTCAGTGCTTGCAGGCAGAAGATGCCAAGCAGGCGCATCAGATGATTGTGGATCAGCGTCCGGCACTGATTTTGCTGGACTGGATGATGCCAGGTGGCGTCAGCGGTGTGGACCTGTGTCGTCGTCTGAAACGTGATGAAAGCCTGTCAGAAATTCCGGTGATTATGCTCACAGCGCGCGGTGAAGAAGACCACAAGGTACAAGGTCTGGATGCCGGTGCCGATGACTACATGACCAAGCCATTCTCGACCCGGGAACTGGTCTCGCGGATTAAGGCGGTACTGCGCCGCGCCAATGCCCTGAGCGGTGAAAAAACTATTGATGCCAACGGCTTGATTCTGGATCCGGTCAGCCAGCGGGTGAATTTTGGTAACAACATTCTGGAAATGGGTCCGACTGAATACCGTTTACTGGCATTCTTCATGACCCATCCGGAACGTGCCTATACCCGTGCGCAATTGCTGGATCAGGTTTGGGGCGGTAACGTCTATATTGAAGACCGGACTATCGATGTGCATATCCGCCGTTTGCGTAAAGTGCTGGAACCTTATGGTGTAGACCGTTTTGTACAGACCGTTCGCGGAACGGGGTATCGTTTCTCGACGCGTTCAGATGTCGCTTTAGGTTAATATCTTTTAAGGTAAATCTTGTTTTATGTATGAACCCTACCCTGTCCCCGAACTGGCACGCGAACACAAAAGAATCCGTTACAGCAGTTTATGGGATTTTGCGAAGCAGGATTTACGCCTACTGGCTTTTTTCCTGATTATCGCCAGCTTTATCGGTTTTGGGATTGGGTATTTCTGGATTTGTATCGTAATTGCTTTCGTGGCGTTCTTTGCGACCCAAATGCGTTCCTTATATCTGGTCAATGAATGGATTTCCAATCGCCCCTATGATGTTCCGCCTAATATTGGCGGAATTTGGGGTGCACTGCTTTTCAATGTTTACCGCGCCCAACGTCAGGAACGGATTGTTCAGGCGGAAATGGTCGAATTGATTGATCGTGCACAATCTTCGCTGGTGGCCTTGCAAGAAGCCGTGGTACTACTTGATGAAAACCAGCAGATTGAATGGTGGAATCCGGCAGCCGAACGTCTGCTCGGAATCTCCAGTGATGACCGTCGCCGTAATATCCTGACCTTGTTACGCCAACCAAGCTTTATCGAATACTATTACCATATTGATGAATCCCCGGACGGCCTGAAAATGCGTTCTTCGCTGTTTGAAGACCATTATGTTCAGGTCAAAATGACCCGTTTTGGCGGAGAAAGTCGGGTACTGGTTGCTTATGATGTGACCCGGATGCACAATCTGGAACAGATGCGAAAGGATTTTGTCGATAATATTTCACATGAACTACGCACTCCTTTGACCGTGCTCAGTGGCTATATTGAAACCTTTACCGATCAGGAAGATATCAATCCACGCTGGAAACGCGCTTTTGATCAGATGCAGTCGCAAACCCGACGCATGAATGCCCTGGTCAACGACCTGCTGCTGCTGTCACGTCTGGAAAATGATAAAAATATTGCCAAAAACCAGATCATTGAAATGCCAAGTCTGATGAACCAGCTATTCGATGATGCCCAGGCCTATAATATTGATTATGGTCATACCCTGAATCTGGACATTGACAGTCATTGCGATCTGATCGGTTCAGATATGGAACTGGCCAGCGCCTTTAGCAACCTGATTACCAATGCCATCAAGTATACGCCTAAAGGCGGCACCATCACCATCGGCTGGCATGATGACGGTGAATCGGCCTATTTTGTGGTGCAAGATAACGGCATCGGTATTGATCCCAAGCATCTGCCACGTCTGACCGAGCGTTTTTACCGCATCGATTCAGACCGCAGCCGTCGTACTGGCGGTACCGGTTTGGGATTGGCAATTGTTAAACATGTACTCATGCAGCATCAGGCACATCTGGAAATTGAGTCCAAGGAAAACCAAGGTTCCACGTTTAAGGTAGTTTTCCCCAAAGAACGTCTCAGCTTTCCGGACTAATCTCACAAAATCAAAAAAGGTACCATCGGCACCTTTTCTTTTAAGCGTTTAAGAGCTGATCTGTTTTTCTTTGGACAGTGCACGCGCATAGGCAGCACGTTGCGACACCCGTTTAAGATAGGCTTGAATCGCTGGATAGCTTTGACCCGTCCGGCTCTGCATGGCCTCCAAAGGAAAACTCATCTGAATATCGGCAAAACTGAAATGCCCGGCAAAATAATCATGCTCACTCAAATAGCTTTCCAGAAACTGGATATGATCTTTTAAACGGCTCTGTACAAATTGCTTTTTCACCCCATCACAGATTTTCTTGGCCACAGGTCGAATCAGCAAAGGCGTATGTTTAGGCACTGTGGTCATTACCAGTTGCATCACCAGCAGCGGCACTAACGAGCCTTCCGCATAATGCATCCAGTAACGGTACTGGGCCTTGTCGGCAATATCTTCTGGGCGAAACTGCTGCTTTTCATCATAAGTTTCCTGCAAATATTCCAGGATCGCCGCAGATTCTGCCAGTACCTGACCCTGATCGACCAGAATCGGGGCTTTGCCCAACGGATGGATCTGTTTTAAGGCCGGTGGCGCAGAAAGGTTGGGCTGACGTTTATAGTATTTAACCTCGTAATCCAGTCCTAATTCTTCCATGGCCCACAGGATACGAAATGATCGTGATTGTTCGAGATGATGTAAAACACGCATATTAGACTCATGATTTTATTGTTTTTGCCCACTGAGCATAGCAAAAAGCAGCAGACTCTAGCTCATTTTTTGATGACTGTAATGATATGTATCCTATGTTGCAGATTCATTATTTGAGTTCAACTCAGACAGCGTTCCATATTCCCATCATTTTTAGCATTTATCGGGAAGCCCGCATCTGGTCTGGAAGTGCGGGCGCTTCTAAACGTGGTCCATCATAGGCAGGAATGGAACCAAAACGTTCATGACCTTCAATCCATTGTTCCCGCGCAATTTTAAGTTCCTCTGTCGTGCGCCCGACCAAATTCCACCACAGTAAAATCGGGCTTTCAAATGGCTCCCCACCAATCAATAGCACCCGGCTCCCGGCATGAACTTCAGCATTGACCTGCTGTAAGCCGGGCTCCAGGATCAGCATATTATCTTCATTTAGTTCATGCCCATTTATACTGGCCGTCCCCTCAAGCACCATAAAGCCATATTCAAATTTCGGATTCAGAGGCAAGCGCGCACTAGTACTTTGAGCTGCATACAGGTCTACTCCGAGTAGTTCGCTATGTACTTTAACCGGTGATCTCGTTTTTAAATATTCTCCGACCAGCACGGTAAATTCAATGCCTTGCTCATTGACGACCGGCAATTCAGGATAATGGTCAAAACCTGGTGCCATATTGATCTTGTCATCCGGCAAGGCAATCCATAACTGTGCTGCATGCATATGTGTCTCACTTTCAGGAGAGACTTCGGTATGTGAAATGCCATAACCCGAGGTCATCAGATTGACCTGCTTGGGACGAATCAACTGCTGATTTCCCAGACTGTCATTGTGCATCATGCTGCCTTCGATCATCCATGTAAAGGTCTGCAGACCAATGTGCGGATGTGGTCCGATATCCAGACCATCTCCTTGCGGAAAACTGGCCGGACCCGCATGATCCAGAAAACACCAGGCACCAATCATGCGTTTATGTCGGCTCGGTAAGGCACGTTTAATCACGGTACCCTGCCCGATTTCTGCACGACGCAAAGGAAACTCCTGAATAAACTGATTCACATACTTTTCACAATCATCGGAATTCGACAGTTCAATATCACTATTATTCGACATGGCTGAGCTTACCTCGGCATTTTCATTCTACTTTTTGAGTGGGTGAGACATGCATTTGACCGATCTAAGATGCCTCTCTGTTCAGGACAATGTACAGGGTCTATGGGCAAAATCTATCCCTGGAAATATTTAGATACGTATAAAACGCCTCACTAGTCTCATCAATTTAAATCCTGAAAGGCGGATGAGATTTGTATCCAAAGCCCCAAACTTGATCTTTAGCAAGGCAATCATGATTTAGGCACATGGCGTTATGAGTCTAAATAAACTGAAGCTCCAAGAATGTCATTCATCCATGTTTCACGTGAAACGAATCAACAACATCCAAAGACCTCCATGAATAAGATGATTGTTCATGTATTTCAATTACTTTCACTTTTACAAAACACAAATTTTGTTACGTTTTAGCTTTAAAAATTTCCCGGATACCCAATTTTTGGGAGGTTATTTTTTACTCAACCACGGCATAATAGGCACCTATAAAAATAATACTGGATCAGGACATGTCTGCTCAGAATGAGAATATATATTCAACGGCGAATGTATCTTTTCAAAATTCGACGACCGATAAATCACTGAAATTATCTGAATGTGATCTGCAAAACCGTCAGCTGATTGAACAGGCGCTGACAGATCCTCATGCCCGTATCCCTGCCCTGTTTCAGCAGTATTTTCATGATTATGTCTATACGCATAGTCATCATAACTTGCGTCAAATTAACTATCTGGCGCAAATTGCCTTTTTACTGTATTTCTTTGCCGATATCCTGATTATTCCAGACATGTTTTTTATTTCTGGTCTGATGCGCGTCGTTCTGGTTCTGGGGGCGATGTTTTGCTGTTATTACCTGTTTAAAAAACATAAAAATATTCAGATTCTGGACAGAATCTTGCCGATAGGCACCACTGTAGCTGCAGCGGCCTGGATTGGCTTACTCGCGCTTTCAACCAGTCCCCATGTTGCCACCTATATTTATGCCTCTGCGATCTTTATTCTCATCGCCAATCTCTGTGTGCAGACCCAGTTTAAAGTCGCAGTCTATTGCTCCATCTTGATTGCCCTATTTATCATGCTTGGGATATCCCAGTTCATGAGTGCTTCTCAAGCCTTTATTTTTAGTGTGGTCTTTAGTCCAATCTGGTTTTTTAGCATTTATATTAACTGGAATAATATTCTGAATATACGGCGTTCTTTTCTGCGCTCCCTACTTGATGAATGGAACTATCAAACCTTAAAGAATCTGGCACATACCGATGATTTGACCCAGCTCTACAACCGTCGCCATTTTGTCGATATGGCTGAACGCTCTATTCATCAATGGCCTAAACATGCCAGTAGCTGCCTGCTGATGTTTGATGTGGATCATTTTAAAAATATTAATGATAGCTATGGGCATGATGTTGGTGATCGGGTACTACAACTGATTGCTGAAGTGACCCGTAAAGAAATGCGGCATAGCGATGTACTGGCACGTTTTGGTGGGGAGGAATTTATCGCCCTCCTAGAAGATACTCAGCTGCAAGACAGCTGGGTGATTGCAGAACGAATTCGTTGTGCAATTCAAAAGCAGTACATTTATGTCGAACCCAATCATGCCATCCGGTTCACCATTTCGATCGGTGTAGCAGAACTGGAATCCCATACCCAACCCCTGGAAGACCTGATCAAACAAGCCGATATTGCCTTGTATCAGGCCAAGAAGTCTGGCCGAAACCGGATTGAGGTCTATCATCCAGATATGCTGAATAAGCCCAAGCCTGCGACAGAAAATCCCTGGAATGTATTTAAGCCAGACACTCAACCAGCCCAGTCAACGGCGAATTAAAGCTGGATCATTAGTCTGTTCTATAAGCTAGGATCATCCTTAGAATGCACTAATCGGGGATTTCATTTTATAAAATAAATTTGATTCTTCCACTTTTAAAATATCCAACAAAAGAATAGAATATTTTTTATACAACTATATATAAATTTCATCTTATTCATTTTTATATATTTTAATTTGGGAAGGCTTCATGCCGCATGATAACGAAAAAGAATCACGTACCCTGATTCAGGAGGCTCTTCAAGATCCGCTTGTTCGTATTCCTGCGCCTCTAAAACCGGCCTACTATGCCCATCAAAAGAAGCTCACTTTAAAATACCTATTACAGGTTAATTTATTCGCACAGCTGGCATTGCCTCTTATACCCTCGCCGATATTCTGGTGCTGCATGATATTCTCAATTTGCTCATTTTGACCAAAATTAGCTATACCATTCTGATCGTACTGATCACGATCTGGATGTATCACTCTTACCGCAATTTACCTGTGTTTGATTTACTCTTACCTACCTCAATTATTGGCGCAAGTGCCATCTGGTTTTTTAATCTAAATCAGTCTGAAAGTGCTTATACCCTCATTTATCAATATGCCTCCTTGGTTTTTATTGTGTTGGCCAATTTATGTGTGCAGATCCGGTTCTGGCCGTCTTTGATTACTTCGAGTCTGATTACTTTGATGATTTACATCGGTGTATATTTCAATACTCGATCTGACCTGTACCAGATGTTTTTATTTTCCTGATTTATCTGCCAGTATTGACCTTCAGTCTATATATTAGCTGGAGCTCGACCTTAAAATCACGCATGGTATTTTTGCAGCATACCCTGAATGAATATAATCGGCAGGCCTTTGAAAATATGGCTCATACCGACTCACTCACTGGCCTGAATAACCGTCGCTGTTTTGAATATCTCGCGCAACAACTGGTACAACAGAATTTTGATCAACCGGTGCCTATGAGTTTACTGGTCTTTGATGTCGATCATTTTAAGCAGATTAATGATCGTTATGGTCATGATATCGGAGATCAGGTCTTACAGACGATTGCTCTAAATACACACAGCGAAATGCGGCAGCATGATATTTTGGCACGCTATGGCGGTGAGGAATTTATTGCATTTTTACCTGAAACCTCTCTGGATGAAGCGCTAAAAGTTGCCGAGCGTTTAAGGCATAAAATTGAAAATATTGTGATCGATCTGGACAGCCAACATCGTTTCAGTTTTAGCATTTCGATTGGTGCTGCCATCCTGGAAAGCTGTGAAACAGATTTAATGACCCTGATTAAACAGGCCGATATTGCCTTATATCAGGCTAAAGCCAATGGACGGAATCGGGTTGAAGCTTATGATCCAGATCTGGAGCAAAGTTTAGCTGGAGAGATGCAAAACTGGCAGGTTAAACCGGCTTAAGCATCTTTTCCGAAAAGCATAAAAAGAGCGCCGAAGCGCTCTTTTTAATTTAGAAAGTTTATATTTCTAAACTGCCATGCATAGCGTTTAGCATAAAACTTTCAAGCAGCGATGCTGCTTGAAAGTCCTTACTGCCGCGCGCCTAGCGCTTGGCGTAATTTAGGCGGACAGCAGTGCTGTCCGAAACCCCTAAATTACTCCCATTCAATCGTTGCAGGTGGCTTAGACGATACGTCATAAGTCACACGAGAAACGTCAGCAATTTCATTCATGATACGCGTAGAGATTTTGTCTACTAGTTCATATGGCAGGTGTGCGAAACGAGCTGTCATAAAGTCCACCGTTTCTACCGCACGCAATGCAATTACCCATGCATAACGACGGCCATCACCGACTACACCCACCGATTTCACTGGCTGGAATACCGCAAATGCTTGAGCAGTCTTGTCATACCAGCCGCTGTCACGCAGTTCTTGCATGAAGATGTCATCTGCAAGACGTAAAATGTCTGCATATTCTTTTTTCACTTCACCCAAGATACGCACACCTAGACCTGGGCCTGGGAATGGATGACGATAGATCATGCTGTGTGGCAAGCCTAAAGTCGTACCCAATTTACGTACTTCATCTTTAAATAAGTCACGTAATGGTTCAACCAGTTCAAATGCTAGGTCTGCTGGTAAGCCGCCCACATTATGGTGTGATTTAATCACATGCGCCTTACCCTGCTTGCTTGCAGCAGATTCAATCACGTCTGGATAAATCGTACCTTGTGCAAGGAATTTTACGCCATCTAATTTACGTGCTTCTTCAGCGAAGACAACAATAAATTCACGGCCAATAATTTTACGTTTTGCTTCAGGATCAACTTCACCTGCAAGTGCAGTCAAGAAACGCTCTTCAGCATCAGCACGAATAACACGGATACCCATGTTGTCAGCAAACATTTGCATCACTTGATCGCCTTCGTTCAAACGAAGCAAACCGTTGTCTACAAACACACAAGTCAGCTGATCACCAATTGCTTTATGCAACAGCGCTGCAACTACAGATGAATCCACACCACCAGAAAGACCCAGTAATACTTTTTCATCACCAATCTGTTGGCGAAGCTGTTCTACACGTAGATCAATAATGTGTTCTGGCGTCCACAGACCGCGACAACCACAAATTTGATGCACGAAGTTTGATAGTAATTCTGCACCTTTAGACGTATGTGTTACTTCAGGGTGGAACTGAATGCCATAGAAACGGCGAGTTTCATCAGACACCATCGCTATTGGACAGCTTGGCGTCTGTGCAGTGATCTGGAAGCCTTCTGGAATACGGGCAACCTTGTCACCATGACTCATCCAGACATGCAGCTGGTTTTCACGGTCCTGTAAATTACCGATCAGCTTGTCACGTACAACAATATCTACTTCTGCATAGCCAAACTCATGCACAGTACCTGGCTCAACTTTACCGCCAAGTTGTTCGCACATGGTTTGCAGGCCATAACAAATACCCAATACCGGCACACCCAGCTCGAATACCACTTGCGGCGCACGCGGGCTGCCCTCAAGGTGAACACTCTCAGGTCCACCAGACAAGATGATACCGTTTGGATTAAATGCACGAATGTCTTCTTCAGACATATCATAGGCATACATTTCAGAATATACACCAGCTTCACGGACACGACGTGCGATGAGCTGACTATATTGAGAACCGAAATCCAGAATCAGGATACGATCTTCAGTAATTTGAGTATTGGTAGTCATGACGAACAACTATGAAAGGCAAACGAAAGATAAGCGCCGTATTCTAACATTTTTCAGCGCATTAAGCACACAATTCGCATTAGGTATACATTTAGTTGATTGCATTATATTTCTAGCACAACAAAGCGTCCCTTCGGATGCCTTGTTTGGTCTGTCATTTTTATATTTTTAAGCTCAAGATTTAATCCAACTAAGCATGTTTTTATAAAAATCTGAAGATAATATGTAAGAGAAATTTTTGCTCAATTGAAGATGGATGGAGTGTTAATTATTTTACTTTCTGGTACTGACTTTCATGCCCCGGGCTGTTAGGATTTGACCACACTTTTGCTTGTACTGGGCTCATGGAACTGATTGATTTTATCTTGCATGTTGATGATCACTTGCTTGAATTTATCACCAATTACGGGATCTGGATTTATGCCATTCTTTTCCTGATTATCTTTGTAGAAACAGGTCTGGTGGTGATGCCGTTCCTGCCCGGTGACAGCTTGCTATTTGCAGCAGGTGCACTGGCAGCCTCTACTGGTGCGATGGATCCTTGGGTGCTGATTCCGCTCTTGTTTGTTGCGGCAGTATTGGGCGATACCCTGAATTATCATATTGGCAAATATATTGGACCTCGGGTTTTCGAGATTGAATCGCGCTTCATCAATAAAAAACACTTATTGGCGACCCAGCAATTCTTTGCCAGACATGGTGGTAAAACCATTATTTTTGCGCGTTTTGTTCCTTTTGCCCGTACTTTCGCACCCTTCGTCGCCGGTGCTGGCAGCATGAATTACAAATATTTTCTGACCTATAATGTGGTAGGTGCATTCGCCTGGATTAGCTCATTTGTCATTTTGGGCTATATGTTTGGCAATATGCCGATCGTCAAAGACAACTTCACCTATCTAATTTTTGGCATCATTATTTTAAGTGTATTGCCAGGTGTGATTGGCTTTATTCAACAAAAGCTCAAAAAAAGTAAAACAGCTTAAGAACTTTTTACATTAAGATTCTTTTACAGCCTGTGCGTTTAATCCCAGAGCTTGATCAGGAGTGGGATCAGACAAAGCAGAACAAATAAAGCCGCGCCTTTATAAATGAGGCCGGCTTTTATTTTTTCAGATGGACTGGTGAGAATTGCCTGACCAAAGACCATCCAGAAAATCCCGACCGGAACGGTACTCAAGCTAAAGGCAGCAAAAACCAGAACGAAGTTGGTCGGGCTTTGCCAGGTTTCCATCGGTAAAATTCCAGAGGCCAACAATGCTGCTTTAGGATTTTTTAAGGTAGTGGTAAACATTTGCCAGGGGCGAATCTGCGGATGGGTCTTGCTGTAACGTTCTAACTGCTGAGCCTTATATAAATGCAAGGTCATCCAGCCCACACAGATGGTACTCAGTACATAGACCAAGCCTTTAAAATTTGGCCAGATCGGTGACGCCAGATGAATCAACAAGGCCCAGACATTAATGGCATAAAAATAGCCGAGTAAAATAGCAGGAAGATAGAGACTGGTTCTGGCTTGCCCCTGCTGATGAGCAGAACTGGCCACCAAGGCATTGGCGGGCCCTGGAACCATTAATACAGCAATGAGTCCTAAAACAAATAACCAATTTTCAATCATCGCAATGAACTTTTCCGGGCCAAGGTTGTAGCTTAATCAATATGGAAGTGGGATAACAAGCTTATAAATTTCAGATTTATATACAGTCTGGTCAATTTCCAGTGAGTTTTATCTTAATGTAAACCGCCCTATTCTTGTTGAAAGCAATAAAAAATGCCGACCCGAAGTCAGCATTTATCCGTTTAATGTTGAATGATTTATTTAGGCGTCGCCTGCCGAACGATGATCGAACAGTTCTTATAACGCGCGGCCTGTACAATCGCTTCCTGCTCGCCTAAAAGCCGTGCCAGTTCGGTTCTTTTGGTATCGGATGACTGTCCCATATTGACTGAAACACTCGGGCCAATACCCCATCCACCGCGACTACCCCAACCACCGCCAAGACCAACGCCCACACCGACGCCAGTACGTTTCGGTGGTTCAACGCCATTGTCGATATACTGCTGAATACGATTATATTCACCCTGTAATTGCGAACAACCCAAAGTCTGATAGAGGGTGGGCGACACATAAGTCGGTTTTACCGGCGTTGCACAGGCACTCAGTAATGCCAGTGCAGCAATACTCAGGCTTACTTTCACAAGTTTCATAGCTAACTCGATCTTAATTCTGCTCTATCTCATTGAACAACGATTGATAGGCCTGAGTCAATTTATGATCAGTAGCCAAATGAATCAAAGGCTGATTTTTCTGATGAGATTCTTTCATCAAGATCGAGGGTGGCAACATACTGTCGAGGACCGGTAAGCCTTCATCTTTGAGCTGTTGTACCACTTCACGCGGTAATTTGGCCTGTGCCTGAAACTGGTTCACGACAATCCCTTCGATTTCCAGCCCTTCATTATGGTCATCCTGGGTTTCAATGACATTTTCAATCAGGGTCTGTAGGGCACGTTTAGAAAATACATCACAGTCAAATGGAATCAGCACGCGGTTCGCCGCAATGAGAGCAGAGAGGGTAAAGAAATTGAATGCAGGCGGTGTATCAATAAATACCCGGTCATAATGCCCCGACAGTTGTTGCAAGGCATCTCGTAGCTTATAAATCTTGTGCTTGGACTCCAGTGCATGGGCCAATGCACCCAGTGTTGGGCTAGCCGGAATAACATCCAGATGTTTAAAAGAAGATTGATGCACATAGCTTTCCAGACCTTTGCTACGACTTTTTAAAATCGAGCCAATCGCATTACCAAGCAAGCCCTTGCTTTGCTGATTACCGAGTACATCTTCAAAATAGTTTTCGATATTCGGTTCGAGTGCCGGCTTGTCACTAGAATACGTCGCATCATCACCCAGCACATACTGGCTAGAGTTGGCCTGCGGATCCAGGTCAATCAATAAGGTTTTTAAACCCTGATGTGCACTGATCGCTGCCAGATTGACAGTAATACTCGACTTGCCTACCCCACCCTTTTGATTAAATACCACACGTGTACGCATGTCCCCCTCCTCACATTTTTAATTACTTTTACAACATTTGTATTTTCTAATTATTTGCATGGGCTGGCTGTGCTGATCATCACAGCCAGCCTGCTTTTAGCCAAAATTCGGCTTGATCATCACCAAAGCCAGAATAGACACCAATGAAACTACAGCAATAACCAAGCCAGCCCGACGCTGCGACAGCAAGATTGAATCATCTTTCTTATAGGCTTTGCCTAGCGAGGACACCAGTACCAAAAATAAAATGACTTTGGCATAGAACCAAGGCTGTACATCAAAGTCTTTCAGGACGAGCGACACAATGCCGGTCAGTGCAATCACCGTGATAGCTAAATGCTGTAAAGCGACTAGCGCTGTACGTGCCACCGGATTAGGTAAATTCCCTTGTGTACCGACAAACAAGGTTAATGCACGGGCAAGAATAGCGACAATGGCTAATCCTGCTGCCGACATATGAATAATCTTGACTAAAAGTTGGGTTTCCATCATGTCCTCTTAGTTTTTAGGTGCGTGTGCACAAGCAGGACTGGTGGTGTCCTGACCTGCCCATTCTTCAGGCAAAAATGCATGAATGGCCAGCGCATGAATCTTATCTTTTGACAGCAAATCACCCGCAGCAGCATAAACTTTCTGATGACGCTGGACGGGGCGCAAACCGGCAAATGCCTGACTCACAATCACGGTTTTAAAATGCGATTCTTTTCCCGGGAAATAACCACCATGACCCGAAGACTCATTCACCACTTCCAAATGGGTTGGGGATAATTGCGCCAAACGATCTTTCAGTTGTTGTTCTAAGCTCATGGCCTGACTCCAATCTTCAAAAATATGGTCTCAGTATACCTTGTTCTGCTGAGTATTTCGGTAATCTGTTCAGATGCAATCCGTTGATTGTGGCGAAAATTTATTGATTTTTATATAAATATTGGTTATTTATTGTCTGGTCTACAGCATTTTGCTTTTATTTTATGCAATTGATGCAAGATTTTTAACAAAGGTGTTGACCACATTTTTGCATGCTGTATTATACACGGCATGCGGGAATAGCTCAGTTGGTAGAGCATAACCTTGCCAAGGTTGGGGTCGGGAGTTCGAGTCTCCTTTCCCGCTCAAAATTTTTTCATTTAGTTTTTTCATTTAAAAAACTTTATAGACTCCGCGGGAATAGCTCAGTTGGTAGAGCATAACCTTGCCAAGGTTGGGGTCGGGAGTTCGAGTCTCCTTTCCCGCTCCAGATTCAAAAAAAGCCCTCATCGAAAGATGAGGGCTTTTTTCTTGTTGATTTTTAAGATTATTTTCTCATAAAAATTAAAATTTCTAGCTTTATAAAAGTACTAAATATTTTAGATAAATGTTTTCATAAGTTGACTGCGTGACCAAAAGTGACCAAAACGTGCCCTAGCCCATAATATAAAGATCTATAGATTCATTATTTTGATATTTATTTTATTAGTTTCATTATCAATAATCAGGATAGTAAACTTCAAGAAAACTGAACTCCCTTCTTTTTCTCTATTTTAGTATTTTTAACTTCATATATTCCCAAGGTGACCAAATTTGGTCACCAAAAAATATTAAATAAAACAAATATTTAACCTATATAATTATAATTCAGACTTTATTTTTCTTCAAAATCTTGTTCATCATTTTGCTTAATTTTTAATAAATCCCCCACTTCAACATTCAGTAATACGCATAACTTTTCTATGGTTTCAAAATCTATTCGAGTTGATTGACCATTATATAACTTATGTAGTGTGGTCTTACTCATCCCTGTCTCTCTAGCAACATCTGCTACTTTCATTCTTCGTTCTGCCAAAAGAACTGGCAAGTTACAAACTATCATTAATTACCACCATTGTGTAATAAAGTACTTGCATGATGTATTAAATGCATTTATTATCGCATTGTGATCTTAAATAACATCATTGTGATACTTCATAAAAGGATACAAATATGAATCTTACTTATATTACTACAAAAGAATTGGCTGAACGAATCCATTATAACGAACGTACCATCCGTAATCAGTTAAAGGATAGCGTTTTGATTGAAGGTATTCATTACATTCGCCCTTTTGGTGGTCGCAAAATTTTATATGTATGGGAACGCATTGAAGAAGATATGACTAAAACCACTTTAGGCTCGCTACACAGCCTACAACTTCAGTAAGGGGGAACATTATTATGGCTGCTATTCGTACTAGATACGGTAAATTATGTGTCGATTTTCGATACTTAAACATCCGTTGCCGTGAAACAACAGCTCTTGAAGACAATGCTCAAAATCGCAAAAAGCTTGAAAAAGCGATTGAACGAATGGAGGCAGAAATCTTATTGGGCATTTTTGACTATGCTAAATACTTTCCAAAAAGTTCTCGTTTGAAAGAAATCAAAAACGCAGAAAACAGAGTAAATGAAATCAGCTCAAAAACACCTCTATTTTCTAAGTTCTGTGAAATTTGGTTCACTGATAAAGAAATAGAGTGGCGTACAAGCTACAAGGGAAAAATTCAAATTGTGATCAAAAAGTACTTAATCCCTTTTTTTGGCACAATTCCGGTTATTACTATTAAAAAGTCAGACATTCTTGGATTCCGTTCATCCCTCGCCAAAGTGACTCACGGGAAAAACCAAGAATGCCTTTCACCATCAAGAATCAACCAGATTATGATAGCACTTCGTATGATACTCGATAGTGCTGCAGAACGATATGATTTCGACAGCCCTTACAAGAATATCAAGAACTTAAAGCAAGGAAAAATTGAAGTCACGCCTTTTTCATTAAAGGAAGTACATGCAATTTTGGCCACAGTTCGTGATGATTTTAAACCTTATTACACTATTCGATTTTTCACGGGTATGCGCACCAGTGAGATCGATGGATTGCAATGGAAAAATGTGGACTTGCAACGTCGGGAAATCCATATTCGTGAAGCCTTGGTGAATGGGGAGCTGGGTGGAACCAAAACCTATGGTTCTGACCGCACAATCCAGATGAGTGACCGGGTTTATCAAGCCTTTCTGCAACAGAAAAGCTTAAATAATGGTAAATCAGAGTTTGTATTCTGTAATCGTGACGGTGGACCTCTCGATTACCGTTTGGTGAATAAACGTGTCTGGCATCCGATCTTGCGGTTACTAGGATTAAAGCCTCGTCGTGCTTATCAAACACGCCATACCGCTGCAACATTATGGTTATCTGCAGGCGAGAACCCGGAATGGATCGCACGCCAGCTGGGACATTCAACCACTGAAATGCTGTTCCGGGTCTATAGCCGCTACATTCCAAACGTCACACGTCGTGATGGCAGTGCTTTTGAAGCCATGCTGGAAAGACTAAATACAGAGGAGCCTGCTCATGAACAGTAAAGCTTTCTTTGGCGGTGTAGTCGTTAGCCCAGAAGCAGATATGGTCGCGCGTGAACTCATTCATGAGTTACACATTCCCAAACTGCACAATCTGGCCTTTTTGCTGGAAATCAATAAATGCTTCGATGACCACCAAGCATTGAGACTTTGGCTACAGCGAATGCTGGATGATGGACAAGCCCATTACGACGACCTGGCCCAACAGGCTCGCCTTCGGTTAATGAGCTTAGCTCACTCATAAAACAAACATATAAGGTCATCTAATTGATGACCTTAGCCCCTTTATACCTATAAAAAGGTAAACCCATGCATAAAGATATTTCAATTTGGATGCCACTTTATATTGGCGATTTACAGGCAAAATTCGCACGAATGACTGTAGAACAAATCGGTGCAACACTGCTGCTAATGATGGATTTCTGGAAAAATGGTGCCATTCCTCATGACCTAGCGACTGTATGTAGCATCACAAAATTATCGCAACAGACCAAAGCTAAAACTTTATTGAATACGCTGTTGGCCCTTGAATTGTTTGAAGTCGAATCTGAGCAGATTCATTCAAATTTTTTAACCAGTTTAAAAAGCCAGGCATTGCAAAATCAGCAAATGAAATCTGATAAAGCTAAAAATGCAGCTCAAGCACGTTGGGGGAAATCCGCAAGTAATGCTCAAGCATCAACCAAGCAACAAAAAGTAAATGCTCAAGCAGCTCTTGAGAAGAGCTCGAGTATTACTCAAGTCATACTTGAATCATGCCCTTCATCTTCATCTTCATCTTCATCTTCATCTTCATCTTCATCTTCATCTTCATCTTCAAATTTTGAAGAAAAAAATGAGGATTTTTTAGAAAATTCCAAATGGATTTAGGAGAATAATCATGAATACCATGCTTAAAACGCTCCAGTTTCGCGCAGAAACAACGGAAACACTTTGCCCTACCCATCATATACCCCTGATGGAAATCGCCGGTCACAGGCTCTGTAAATTGTGTGCCAAAGAAACCGTCCAACACTCACATGCAGCCTATGAGAATGAACTGCAACAGCGATTGCTAAAACAGAAAATTAAAAATTCAGGGCTCAATAAACGCTACCTGGATCGGGGCTTCAAGAATTATGTAGTTGCATGCCCTGCACAAGACAATACCATCAAACTATGTCAGGCCTTTGCACAGCAGATTATTTCTGACCACAACCCGAACATGTTGATGATTGGTACACCAGGTACAGGTAAAACCCATCTGAGTGCATCAATTATTCGTAACATTCTGCATAACAGTACAAAATCTGCACGCTACTATACCAGTGCAGAAATTGCTCAAAAAATGATGGACACTTGGTCAGATGCTTCACGCTCTGAAAAGGAAGTCATCGACCATTTCTCCAGCTTTGATTTATTAGTGATTGATGAATATGGCCTGCATGACCGGCATGAAAAACGCCTGGAGATGGTACATAAGGTTTTGTATAGTCGTTATGACAACATGAAATCTACCCTTCTGATTTCCAATTTCACAGTCCAAAATATGCAGCGAGATTTAGGTATCCGATTATGGTCACGATTACATGAAAACAATTTGATTGTAGTACCGTGTTATTGGGATGATCAGCGGATAACCAAATAATACGACTCTTTACTTAAGCCAATTATCTCGCTGAAATAATTGGCTTTTATAATTAGATTTTTCAAAATTGCATTAATTGCATGTTCTTATTAAATGGACAGATATTCTTATTTGAAGCTAAACACCCGTTCTTATTTGGTGGTGTTTCAAAAAGTATGCTGAAAAAAACAATATGGCTTTTGATAAAATAGAGGTATGAAAATAACGCTACAAATCAAATGTCCTACCTGTCTAAGTAACAATATAAAGAGAAATGGCATCAAAGTAGAGGGGAAACAAAACCAGCAATGCAAAGATTGCAAACGTCAGTTTATTGGTGCTCATGCATTAAGCTATCAAGGGTGTAACTCAGGTATTACCGGCAAGATATTACATTTAATGATCAGAGGAAGCGGTGTAAGAGATATTGCTGAAGTCGAGCGTATCAGCATTGGCAAGGTATTACGAACCTTAAGTGAATCGATCTATCAGATTCAGCCTAAACAAAGCCACTACGAATGTCTTGAAGTCGATGAACTTTGGACTTTTGTAGGGAATAAGAAAAATAAACAATGGCTTATTTATGCCTACCATCGAGAATCTGGAGAAATTGTTGCTTATGTTTGGGGTAAGCGGGATTTAGCAACGGTTCAACGTCTTAAAGCTAGACTTAAAAAGCTTGGGGTTCAATATGCTCGAATTGCGAGTGATCATTGGGATAGTTTTATTACAGCATTTCAATGTTGCAAGCAAGTGATCGGTAAGTTTTTTACCGTCGGTATTGAAGGTAACAATTGTAGAATTCGTCATCGAATCAGGCGTGGATTTAGGAGAAGTTGCAACTTTTCTAAAAAGCTCGAAAATCATTTTAAAGCCTTTGATTTGACTTTCTTTTACCTTAATAATGGATTTGTTTAACGCCAGCATACTTTTTGAAACACCACCTAGTGATTTATTTCGTCATCTTCAAGTTGGTCAAACTGAATGTCGTAAACGACGTATTTGGGTTGGTCGAGTGAAACTGTATATTAGTGCGCTACGATTAGAAGATGGAGAACTTTTACTTGTTGTTTCTCCTATGTTGAATGCTTCAGCTATTCGTGATTATGCATTACGCTGGGAAATCGAAACCTTATTTAGTTGTCTCAAAGGACGTGGATTCAATCTTGAAAATACTCGTTTAACAGACCCTAGACGAGTCAAGAAATTGATAGCAGTGCTAGCTATCGGTTTCTGTTGGTGCTATTTAACAGGTGAATGGCAACATGATCGAAAAAAAGCGATAAAAATAAAGAAGCATGGACGACTTTCAGTAAGTTTATTTCGCTACGGTTTGGACCATGTTCAAATGGCTATTCTACGTTTGATTGGTTTTGGGAAAAAAGAAGAATTTAAGAAAGTGCTAGCAATTTTAAGAAAGAAAAAGCCTGATAGGACAAGGGCCCTATGAAATTTGTCGTGTACAGAGTTAAAATTGTTACAAAGCCGCATTTTATATACATTTTTAAATTATCAACTTTATTTAAAATATGAGTGCAGTTATTTTGATCAATAAAATTAGTTTGGGGGTTAGTCGTTATGTTGAGTCGCTTTTTAGTTATTTGCCTGAGTAGTATGTATATTTTTTCGACTTATACTCTTGCAGCTGAACCACAAAAATCACTTCCTCCTACCACTAACAATCTAAACAATTTAGCACTGTTAAACCAAGCCGACACATGGTCTTTAGATAATCTAAATAAAGCGGAGTGGTCGGACAATCTTGAAAAAGGCTATCTTCCTGTTTACGCAAAGTTACAAGTGCTGTTGAGTCGCCATTACTCATCCTCAGGTGCAATTGATGGCATATTGGGCCTAAATACTGTGAAAGCCATTTCCGCTTTTCAGATTATGAAGGGTTTAAGTGGTGACGGAATCTTAGACGCAAATACTTGGCAGCTTTTAAATGAAGATACGACTCAACCGACGTTTATTAAGTACACCATTACCACACAAGACTTAAAAGTTCCTTATGCTCAATCGATCCCTGTAGATTATGCTGAACAATCAAGAATGAAGGGCTTGTATTACACTCGTGTGACCGAAATGCTCGGTGAAAAATTCCATATGGATGAATTGTTTCTACAAAAAATTAATTCAGGCGCAAATTTTAATAAAGTCGGTGAAAAGATTATTGTCGCAAATGTAATAAATGTTTTGCCAAATAATGTGCAAAGCATTATTGCACACAAAGGTTCTAAACAATTATATTTGCTTAATCGACAAAATAAGATCATTGCATCTTTTCCTGCAACGATCGGGAGCGAAGATAATCCCTCACCCACTGGCACGCATGCCATCGGCAGTATCGTGTTCAATCCACATTATAGTTATAACCCTAAGAATTTTATTCAAGGCAAAAATCTTAAGCCCTTAAGCCTCCCCCCAGGACCCAACAACCCTGTAGGAAATATTTGGATTGGTTTATCTCGACCTTCTTTTGGGATTCATGGTACGCCAAATCCCGCCTTAATTTCTAAAACAGCATCGCATGGTTGTATCCGATTGACTAATTGGGATGCTAATAACTTAGCTAAAGTCCTCCATAAGGGGTTAACTGTAATTTTCTTGGAATGAAAAAATTTACCTCGCTATTTGAAAAATCAAAATTTAGCAATCAAGCGCTTGCGTTCTCAAGCTCAATTCCTCTTGTCTCTTCCCACAAAGCCAAGATTTCGCTAGGCGTATACTTTTCCCACTTTTCATAGTTGCCAATAATTGGGCACTAACAAACAGCTCAATCTCGGAATACGTCCAATTTCCAGGAAGATTCCTCGGATACTTAGGTTTTTCATCTTTATGGTCTAAATAATCTAAATAAGTCGATATTTTCTTAGCAAAAACAGTATCTTTAATAAACCTAGCGTTTTCATCACCCGATAGCTCTAAGGTGCGTAACCGATCACCTACAAATTTCGACTAATACCAAAACAAGCTCAAAATATGCTGTAAATCATATTTAAGAAGCATCCGCATTAAATCCAATTCCAAAGCATTATTTTTCTTTACAGGGATTTTTTGTATTGGCGAACAAAATCAAGCAAGGCATACACTTCATTTAATCTTTTATTTTTTATATATTTTTCAATTTCCTTGAAGTCTTTGATATAAACTTTTGAACCCATAATTTCCTCATACAGCCCAAAGGTCCACTGCTCTAGGTAATCGTAGCATTCAGGAATCACAAGATTTATGTCTGCCTTAAAATTTAAGGCTAAGTAAGTTTGAATTTCATGCGTTATATTTTCATTCAAATATTGTCTACAATCTGAATGTAGCTGGCGCAAATCAGCTTGTTTTTGTATAAATTCGTCAAATTCATTTGTTTTAAAAAGATAGCCTTTTTCAAATATTCTTTTTACAAGATCACCAGCACCATTGGCTTCGAGTTCAACAAATGAACGCCACTCATGTTGTGGCAAAACATTGTCTGTGCCAATCTTAATTTTGCTGAGCATAACATACAGAACTATTTTTTCTAAGTAACTGAGCTGCTGCTTCGGTGAATCTATTGGCTCATCTGACAATGTTGGAATACACAATTTAAACTCATTGAGATATTTGTTCATGTAATTTTGTACAGAGCGTCTACGGCAGTCATAGCATTCTAATTCTCTCTTGTAATGGCTTTGTTGCACAAAGATTTGAAATGCAAAGCGCCCCTAATTGAGCCAAATTTAAGGCGTAACTTGGGTAAGTGGTCGACCTAATTCCGTAAATCTGTTAAGGACTGCTACACGTGCATGAATTTCATTCACCTGACTAGGAAAGCTTCTTGCCATTAATTTATCGCCTAATAATTTGATGCAATGCATCTTGGTTTCCACCAAACTGCGGCGATGATAGCCTGACCATTTTTTCCATAATGTCCTGCCTAAACGTTTAATTGTTCGAAGTAATTCATTTCGCTCTAGCGAGCTACTCTTTGTATCTTTCCATGGTTTCGCATTTTTTCTAGGTGGAATCACCGCATGCGCTTGCCGATCTGCAATGAGCTGACGGCATTGCTTGGTGTCATAAGCTCCATCGGTATAAACAGAGTCAATCTGCTCATCTTGTGGAATCTGATTAAGTAAATCACCAAGCACCTGTGAATCACTGACATTATTGGTTGTAAGCTGAACTGCTCGTATTTGCAGGGTTTTGGCATCTATACCAATATGTAGTTTACGCCATTGGCGACGATATTCAGGTCCATGTTTCTTGCGTTTCCATTCGCCCTCACCTAGAAACTTCATCCCTGTAGAGTCCATGAGTAGATGCAGCCCATCGCTACTTTTTTGGTAACTGATTGCAATATCAATATGCTTTTGTCTTCTACAAAGCGTGGTGTAAGAATATCACTGATATTCGGGGCTGCTCATCCGCAAAGTTTAATCAGACTTTGCACAAAGCCAGTGACCATACGTAAAGACAGACGGAATAAGGATTTAATCATTAAGCAGCATTGGATGGCTGCGTCGGAGTAGGTTTGATTTCGCCCTTGTTTGCCTTTTGATGGCGCATACCATTGCGTAGCAGGATCAAACCAAATGGCAATATTTCCGCGACTCATGAGTGCTCGGTTATATGCGGGCCAATTGGTTGTGCGGTAGATTTTGTGTGTAGGCTTCTTCATTTGAAAATTATATCGCTGAAAAAGCCTTTACAGATAGGTTTGTGCAACAAAGCCCTAAAAAGATTAAAAACACTATATATAGTGAAATTTACAATTTAATAACACAATATAGGGTGCGCAACCCTTGACTCTCCTATAAAAAATACGTGAATATTATAGCTTATTTTTCAGCCACTTGGCATAAATATGGGGAGACATCAGCATATGTCTATAAAAAAAGCTATTAAAAGTCATCGTGTATCTTCAAAAAACTTACAATTAATGTGTTATCCAAAATGTATGCATGCCTACCAAATCTGGATTGCTCTATTTTTTCAGCTTAATGAGAAACAGCAAAACTATCACTTGAATTTAACTTTTAAACAGAATATCGAAATTCCTCTTCTGACAACAGACAAAGCTGATCACTATTTTTTTAGTAGTCATTTCAGCTGGATCTATGCTTATTTTTACAATAAGTATAAAACTGAATTTACGTTTAGAGCTTATGAAAAAAATAATTCCTACGAATTCACCATCATGGCTTTAAGCGAAGTAAAGGCATTACTATGTTCCGGATTACATCACTCAATTCATGGCTTAGATATCATCGCACATTGGCTAAATGAACAATACTTAGCCGCACATCTTCAGGAAGTTTTCGGTCAGGAAGTTCTAACTATCAATCATCTACGAGAATTATCAGGGCTGTCTAAATCCAAAAGTCCAGTAAGTCCTATTTCAAATTATGCTGGTCCACTTTCATTAGAAAAAATTCTGGCTGGAATATCATCATGAACGGATATAGTTACTTAGAAGATACTCAAGAATTAAAGCTTGAGCCGTTTCGAGAATTCTATCAAACACTAGCAGAAGCAAAGCTGGAAAATTATCAGGATTCTATCAAACTCAATGAGTTCATTAAACCTACTAAAATTATTGAACTTAACAATATTATAAATCAAAAACTTGTAGAACAATCAATCAGTGAATATCCTCTCGTTCATTATCTTATTGCAGTCATTAATACGCCTTCAGCATATCAAGCTAATGCCCTGAAATGGGCCATTTTTAATACTCGATGTATTGAATTGCTTGATAGCAAAGAACATGCAGCCACTGTAGCTAACCTCTGTAGACGTTTTCGTTTAGCCAGCAAAAAACAGGAATACCATTGGCTTTATAACTTATTACCACCTCTCCCTATTGAGTTGGAGGATCTTCTTAAGTTTTTAAATAAAGCTGAAACAGAGAATAGAGAGTTACTTAACCGCTCCACACCAAATTTAGATGAAAAACAAATTGGCCAGCTGGCAAATCTACGTGTCATCTATCAATATGTCTTTACTCAGTCTGAACGTTTAAAACGAAATCGCCAAAGCAGTTCAGGTGCCAAAGAAGCTCCTCAAACTGATGTTCAAAAGATATCAAGAATATCTCTCGATGATGAACAAACGTATCAGACTCATTTTGAACAAGGTACAGCTAAACAACCACGCGAAGATAAAACTATAGAAAAAGTTGAAGATCATAATTTTGAATTTAACTCACTAGAGCAATGTTCTATCACAGCTCAGATCAATAATCTCAAAAATCAAATTCTGCATCAAAACAAGAATGAGCTAATGAGCAAGCCGAATCCTCGGGTCTTCGATTTGCCTACCGCACAGTACATTATGCAAATTTTATTAGAACAGGCAGAAAACTCTCCAATTCATACCCTGCTTTTATTTTCAGTCCTCAGTCTTACTCATTATAAAGATCTGCCGGTATTTCAAAAAAATTTACGAGTCAGTACAAAAAACAAAGAAGTATCACTGCAACCCCAAAAATGTTTCTTTAAGCAAAGCTTTGAAGTCTCTAAATTCAAGGATTTTGTTTTAAGAAAACATCGGTTGAATACCGTGAATTCTTTTACGATTCCTCTGCCTCAATATTATCTGGAAAATCTAAGTCAGTTGAAAAAAATGGATGGTGTTGAGATTGATTCCAAGATACAGGAGTATTTACAAAAAATTAATAAAGGGCTGACCTTCCAGTTAACAACACAAAATCTTCCGCGCTTACTCAGTGATATTGCATTGAATGAACTTGAGTATGAACTGGAAAGCAAATTGCTTAATGGAGAAAGTGTTCAGCACTATATTCCATGCCATTACTCTTCAACACAAATCGTGGATATTATTAATATTTATACTCAAATTCTAACTTTGACTGTTCCTCAGCTGGAAACTGAATATCTTGAAGAATTCAGTAACCCGCATTCTTTTGGTAGTCAGCAGACACCTAATCTACCATTTGTTAAATCATTTTTTCACCAGCTTGACCAACGAGTGAGGGAACATCCGAATCCTTTTGAGACTTTAAAATATTATTCAATCTGGCTATGGCATATTTGCATGCTGATAACGTCAGCACGACCAAGTGAGTCCTTCCCGCCCAATCTAGATTATATTGACCTCGACAATCAATTGATGGCTGTTGCAGATAAAGAGCAGCGTTATTCGGGCACCATTGGACGATATCTACCGTTTAACGATTATCTTCGTGATGAAATACAGCATTACCTAAAATATTTAAAACACTTTCTCTACCTCACAAAAGCCTATCTGTCCAATGAACAAGTACAAGCAATCCATGAGGTCTTCGAGGGTGAACGCCCCTTTCTATTATTTTACGATCCACAAGGATATATCCGAAATTTAGAACTTTCTGATATTCAAAAATACTGTACAGAAATAGCCCTTCAGCGCAATTGGACCCGCCACTTTGCTCGTTATTTTTTTGCACAAGACTGCAATGAAGATGTAGTTAAAGGCATCTTTGGTCATGACGAAGCAATGCAGGGACTGTTTGACCGCTATTCAGCTTTTCAGGCGACTGATTACGATCAAATCAGAACAGCACAAGATAAGCTAATTGAAATATTAGAGCTTAAAAGTATGTCGACATTCAACGGGATCATGATTAAATGAGCAGACATCCACACTCCCTAAAACGACAAAAAAAACTTATAAAAAATAAGGAATTTCTTCTTAAATTATTTAGTGAGAAATGCCTAGAGCTTACACCTGAAAACTATTCCGATGTATATAGACAAGTCGATAATCAACTTTTGGAAAAGTACAAATCTAATACTCGTAGTCATAAAATGGCACGCTTAGAATTCGCGAAATATATCAAGCGTTTTAATCGTTTATCAAATCAAAACTACCCTATTCCTGCAACACCTGTTCGTCATGAAAGCCCCCCACCCCAACAAAATATTGAGACTTTAAAACATGGTAAAAGGGTGACTCAATTTGCCAAAAATTTGATTGCTCACTGGACAGAACATAATGACTTCAGTCCAACTCAATCCCTCGCTTTTTGTTTGATCAGCACAATATTATTTAATGGCATTTATAATGAGAACGAACTACAAAAGTTTTTAAAAATCATTTTAAAAACAAAGAAATTTCAAAGCTTTTCAAACCTAAATCATATTGTTTCACTTGAGATCCCGAACCGGCATTTCGGTAATCAGCGTATAAATAACCTGAATTTTTCAGTGAGCTATACAAAAACGTTTGTGTTAAACGATATTGTGAAATGCTGGATCTACAGACTAAAACATCAAAAATTTGATTTATTTTCAGATATTGATGACGCAGAACAAGTGATCAACACTTGCATCATCGAATGCTTTCCTGAGGAAAAGGTACGTTATAAAGACCTGTTAAAATATGGTTTTTACTACACACAGTTCCTAAAAAACAGTGGACTGGATCAAATGTCCATTTGTATCTTAAAAAATGAAATTTACAGTTCCAGTCCTCTCGAAAAACAATTAGCAGCTTATTTTATTCAGCCTGAACCCACGCCTACCCATACGATTCAGGAAGTTTATGAAAACCCTCAAGACCAGTCTAAAGTCACTATTGCATTAGATGTTGCCGATATTTTAGTAGAAATACGTCAAGCTATTCGTGCAAAAAACTATAGCGATCAACTCATAGAATTATATGCCAGAGAACAATCTTCAGCCTTGGAACGTTTGCTGCTGTGGAGCATTCTACGCTCAAAATTAACGGAACCTCAACTGGACCTTCTCAATCATATTATTCAGCAGCAGCAACGATTTAAGCGCAAGCTTATACGTGCAGATTTTCAGCCGCTCAAGCAAAGTTCTCTGAAGACCATGTTTTCACAGTTTGCAGTCCATTGGCTGCAGGCAACGCAAGACAAAGATATTTCATCATTTTCAGATGCTGATTTTGAAGATCTGTATGGAGAAATGCTTTTATTAAAGAAAGAAACAACTAGAGCGACTTTACAAAAACGTCTACAGGAGTTTCATCACAAACAGACCTTATTCTTTAACGCACCCACTATCGATCTAGATAATTTAATCCAGGTAAAAATCTGCAGAACCGCATTGATCTCGCCCCATATTTTTCACCACATGCTAGAGCAGCTCGAAAATACTCAAGATATTTCGATTCAGGATAAAAATATATTTAAACTGATTTTTATTCTAGGATTCAGAGTCGGACTACGGATCAATGAAACATTGAATATCTTCGTACGTGATCTATTTATTAGTGAAGATGCTGTGATACTCACCATTCGCAACAATCGCAATAAAAATCAAAAAAGCTACTCAGCTTACCGCAAGATTCCCCTGCATCATCTACTTAAAGCCGACGAATTACATGCATTTAAAACATACAGTCAGAATAGAAAACGTCTGCTAAAAGAACAAGGAAAATTAGTTGCACACCCGCTGTTTTTAAAACAGTCCTTAGAAGAAACTCATGAAAATGAAGTGAATTCCCTATTGAAACAATTGATCCAGCCAGTTTTTGGAGAACACAATTTTACTTACCATAGTCTGCGCCATTCTGCATTTAATCATCTTTACCTGATTTTAAAAAACTCAACTCTTGCAGATGCATTTACTGACTATAGCCCACATGAGCAATTACGTATCCGTTATGCATTGTTGCGAAACAGAAATACTCAGCAAACCTGGTATGCACTTTCTCATTTTGCCGGGCACCTAACGCCTGAAACCACTTGTTTAAGCTATCTGCATTTAATGCATCTAGCAATTAGCTACCAGCTGAATCAAATGCACAGCCCGCTTCCTAAAGAAGCCTATTTTAACATTCTGAAACATGATGATGCCATTAAATATCCTGTTCAGCAGCGGGCGATCAAACAGTTTTTATTTCATCAACTCACTAAAGACCGTTACAGGCAACATGATCATCAATTTCAACTAGGTCAACAGAAATCGCCTGATTCACTGATGCTAGGAGCTCATGACTCAGAGATGACTTTTGAATTATTGCATCACATTCTTGCAGTAGAAAAAGAACAAGACCTTATGTTACCTGAAACTATTCCTTTGCAAATCGCGCAAAAATTACGTGCTAAAGCCCAGCATTTGAAAACCTCCTGTGTAAACCAAAAAAAATCATCGAGGTTATTTACCACAGATTTTTTAAGGAAAACTCCGAATGCATTGGTCACCATGTTGCCAACCAATCAGGAGGAAAAAAAGGTCATTCAACATGTTCAGGAGCGTTATGCAAATGTACAAAGTAAATACAAAAAACAGCTTCATACAATCTACTCAATTTATCTTGAAAAAGCTCAGCCCAATTCAGCCCAGTTAATTTTTGAACTCAATGAAAAACGGCAACTGAAGAAACTTCTTTCTTTTATTCATAGCTTATTTCCCAAAAAATATCTTCATTTAGAACTCTCTCAGCAGAGCAAAACAGAGCTCAAAAAGACATTACAGGATTTAACATTACGGGCAGAAAACTTCAGCCTGACTGAAAATGAAAGGCGAATTAAGTTCTGCTTCAAGGATAAAGATGCAAAAGCACTTGGGGTATTCAAGTTACTGATGTATCTGATGATAGTTTCTCATCTTTAATGCAAATTATTGGATAAGTTTGCCACGCATTCTTATTCGTGGTTTACCAGTCATTCCTGTAATGATTTAATATAGACTTCCAAGCGTGAGTGGTAAAATTAATCATCTTAAAGAGCAATAACTGTTTGTCCCACTAGCCAAATAATGTCTGTCCAAGTTAGCACAAAATTTAATGATCATTTAAACAAGAATTTGCAGTATTAGTTTACAATTCGAAGTGAATAAAAAGCATAAATTGCCGCAGCACAATGAAATTGAAGAAATATTTTCAGAATATGATGAATAAGTTGTGAATCGGTACCCAATAAGTTATCAGAAAAGATAAACCCCTGCCCAACCTCATTGCTCCAAACCACTTGTGCCAAATATTCCAGATTAACCTGATAGCAAATACTGGTTCCTCGCGACATCAGGCGAAACTGATTAAGCTTAAAGCAGGTTGTTAGACTCTATTAAATTGTAAATGTCTAATTAGACTTTTTTAGTCTAATTAGATCTAATCAGGCCAATTAAGCACCCTCCTTACATCAAATGGTTTATTTCTATAAATCCATTATTTTGTGTTTTAATAGATATATATAGATATAAGACCCAATATTATGGATTTAAAATTCAAAAAGCCTGAAGAGGTTGTCACGTTATTATGTGAAAGGCTTCGCAAAGAACGACTTTATCTGGAAATGACTCAGGCAGACGTCGCTACACGTGCTGGTATTAGTGTGAATACAGTATCTAAACTGGAAGCCGGTCGAAATGTTTCATTTGAAAATTTAGTACGCGTTGCCATGGTATTGGGCCGATTAAAAGAATTAGAGGAACTCTTCAAACCTCATTTAAACAGTGTAAATGACATTCTCCGCTATGAGAGCAATACGGCTCGCCAACGTATCAAAAGGAAATAAGTCCATGCTCAAAAAACTTAATGTTTACTACAATGGATGGGGTGAATATTGGCTTTGGGGTACACTGGTCTCCTCAACCGCAATCACAGGTCGGCCATTAATTGCCTTTGAATACAGTGCAGAAGCGATCAGTAAAGGTTTAGAACTTTCCTCTTACCTACTTCCATTAAAAGGTGACTCATTAAGAACGAACTTTCCTACACATCAAATGGGATTGCCAGGTCCTATATATGATGCCCTACCCGATGGTTGGGGCATGCTTCTTATGGATCGCTTATTTAAAAAAAATGGACTCAATCCAGCACGGATTGGGCCATTAGAACGACTCACGTATATTAATACACATGCAATGGGGGCATTATCCTTTGAACCTTCAGCACCTGAGTTAGCATTAACTGAAAATATTCCACTGATTAAACTCGCTCAAGAAGTTCAGCAAGTTCTCAAAGGAGAAGGTGCAGAATTTTTACAGCATTTATTAATTATGGGTGGATCTCCACAAGGTGCAAGGCCAAAAGCACTCGTCTATCGTGATCCTGTCACCAACGAATTCTCAACAGTTAGCTCACATCAACATGAAGCTTGGCTGATCAAATTTCCCGCTCAGCAAGAGCATCCTGAAGTTTGTGCAATTGAAGCTGTTTATGCAGAATGTTTGCGTCATTGTCATATTGATACCCCTGACACTCAATATTTTACTCTTCCGAATGGATTAACCGCATTTGCATCAAAGAGATTTGACCGCCACGATGGCATGCGTATCCCTATGCAAAGTTTAGCGGCCTTCACCGGAGCTGATTTTAAATCACCAGGGAGTTTAGACTACAGTAACTTTCTTCGCGCTGCACACTTTTGCACCAATGATGTTCGCGAAAAAGCAATTGCATTCAAGCGAGCTGTTTTCAATGTAGTCTTCAATAATCGAGATGATCATTGCAAAAACTTTTCATTTCTGATGTCCCAAAATGGGCAATGGAAACTCTCCCCTGCTTATGATGTTACTTTCTGTGAGGGGCCAGGTGGATATCATCAAATGGATATCATGGGTGAGGCACTGGATATTCCTCGACAAGCTCTTGTAAAACTTGGTACTCAGGAAGCGGAACTTTCTGCCCAAGAAGTCGATGAAATTATTGGCTCGATTTGTAAGGTTGCAATCCGATTCAGCAATATCGCTCATGATCTATTACCTGGACAAATTCAAACAGAGACTCTCCAGATGATCCAAAATAGGATTGAGCATAATATTCATTTATTGAATTGAATATAAAAAAATTTCATGAGGATCAAGAATCATTATATTAAATTATATAATGTTGTTGTTTCTCATGAAAATTCGCACCAAAATACAGGTGACTTTTATAGACTAAAATTTCCAATATGAAGTGACCAAAATACCCTTAAATGATCTAAATTGCTAAAAATTTCAACCCACTAAAAACTACACACAATCAATTAAATCATATACTTATAGTTAACATCATTTAATGGCATAAATCTCGGTGACCTTGCCAAGGTTGGGGTCCTTCTCTAATCCATAGTTTTAAAAAAAAGAAGCTCAATGGAGCTTCTTTTTTTTAAAACTATGGATCGGTCTGAGCCAAAATTTTTATCTTTTATCAATAAATCCTTTTTATTCTTTATAATTTTGCGTGCTGTATTGCTCAACTGGCAATCGGGACAAGGCCTTTTGCCCTTTTTCACCAGGTAACCCTTCTACATACTGCAAAAATGCTTCTGCATAATCTAATCCCACATCTATACGACGCTCACCAGTAATGTCTTTAAAGCTTGTGTAAAAGTCCTGACCATCAGCCAGAAAGTTGATGGTAATTACTTGATAGGTCTGATTCATATTTAATGGCTGATATTGACCTTGTGCATTTCGAACCTTTAAATTGGATAAACGCTGACCCTTTGCCTTAGTTAAATCTACATCCCATTGTAGTCCACCCGCATATGGATAACTGCCTGTGTTATTACTCGTAACAGCATCCATGGCATCTTCCAGCACTGCTTTAATTTCTTGGCCAGTTGCATTTAATTGTACTAAGGTATTTTTGAATGGCAGCACTGTATAAATTTTCTCTACCGTAATATCACCTTGAGGCAGATCTACCCTTACCCCTCCTCCGTTTTGGATTGAAATATCTGCATTAAAATATTTTTTACCTTGCTGTAGAAATGCTTCGGCAACCAGCTGCTGTACATCACCCCCATGCTGATTAATAAAATCTGCTTTATTGCAGACATCACCTAAACTAGAACGTGATGTATCTTTGGTCATTCCTGGAACACGACGTAAGCATAAATTATCATTAGCAATGGCAACTTTTTCTTTGCCTAATAAGTTTTTAGCGACTTTATACGGTTCTAAAATACTTAAAGCTATAGCATCAGGCTGTACAATACGTAAGGAGTTACTATTTTCAATATCTCGCTTAATAGAATCTAGTTCCGTACTCATCAATGCTGGAGCATCTTTAGCTGTACGTTTAAAATCATCGCCAATCAATACATTGGCTTTTCCTGCACATGCTTCAATTTTACCATCGGCATCAAAGTTGACTTTGAGTTGTCCGACGACATAACTATATTGCCATGCCTGTACAACACAGACCTGATCACCATCTTTATTTTTTAATACAGTGGGATAGTCACCCTCTGGGCTTATACCGTAACTTTTAAGTTTCGCATCTGCCAGCAAGGTATGAGAATCTCCGCCAACAATGACATCAACGCCTGACAATTTAGTGGCTAAATCTTTTTCTAACCCGTACCCTAAATGAGATTGAACAATAATTTTATTGATGCCTTGCTGTTTTAGCTCATCAATATATTTTTGTGCAGTAACTACTTCATCATTAAATACAGTATCTTGATTTGGTCGAGAAGCATTTTTAGTTTTATTGGCAATCGTTAAACCAATTAAAGCAATTTTCTGCCCTTCTTTTTCCATAACTGTATAAGGTTTAACAAGGTTAGTTTGGTATAGTGCTGAAGTTTTTCCAAACTCGACATTTGCACTCAAGACTTGGGTTTTATTTTCACAATTACCTTTATCATTTAAGAATCCAATAAATTTTTTTAAGCCATCATCCGTATTATCGAATTCATGATTACCTAGCGTTAACGTATCGAAACAAACACTATTCATGAGATCTGCCTCTGCTTCACCTTCTTTCAAAGTAAAATAGAGGTCCCCAGTAATGGCATCACCTGAATGAATTTTTATTGGATTCTTCTCAGTGCTTGCCAAAGTATTCATCAACGCAGCAACGCGTGCAAAACCACCATTAGAGACTTGTATTTCTTCACGTTTACCCATCGAAGTTTCAAGCATTAATATAGTACTTTCCTCATCCAAATGTGAATGACTGTCATTAATATGTACTAAATTGACTTCCAGCGGTTTAGGAGGAATAACAGGCGTTATATTCGTATTTTCTTTACTATCATTATTACACCCAGTTAAAAACATACTAGAAACTAATAAACTGCATGTAAAACCCGAATACCTAGTTAGTTTATTATTAAAAGACATGACCACCCCACCTGATTATAATTTAAACAAACATCATGTAGGTCTGCTGTTTAAAATTCATGACATTCACTATTTTTTCTAATTGTTTTTTAACAAATGGTTAAGTTATCCCATTAGGGAACTTTTCATTTCATGCCCCAAGCTTAAATTATAAATTTTGAATAAGCATATGTTTGATTATTGCTTGGCTAATTTTTTAAGCACTCAATAAAATAAGGAGAAATATGAAATTTCCCCTTATAGATTAAATTTATTTCGTCAGTTTTCTTAATTTACAGTCGATGAACTCATATCAAAATTTACGTCTGCGTATCATGGAAACTAAAACGAGGCCCGTTAAGGTTAACATTGACCAGATCCCCATGCTGCCACCGCTTATTTTTCCTGTATCAGGATTACTCGATATATTTTCGTTTAAATCCATATCAACAATTACAGGATCATGATCGGAAGAACGGAATGCATCATCGCTATAGAATGCTGCAATTTGCTCATCTGTTTTATATTCTTCGTTATAGTCTAAGGCCGTCGGCTCATCAGCATTGATGTGCCAAGCAAAAGCGCGTTTCACCATTGGATATAAGTCTGCATCAGCAATTGCATGGTCTAGGTTTCCTGCGCCCCCATTGCCATTGGCATCACTTGCAACACCAAATACATAACTATAGGCTGTTTTACCTTGTCCAATTTTTTCGTCATTGAGCAAGACTTTATAATTGGCTTTTTCTAATGCTAAAATCGGATCTTCTTTAGCATAACTATTCATATCACCGACCAGCAAATAATTTGGTTTAGCCACTTGTGTTGGATTTTTTGCAATCCACTGCATAAGTTCTTGTACTGCAGTTAAACGTGTTGCATTCCAGCAACCTTGACCATCACCCTGATCAGCATCGGCCAGAGTTTTATCGGTAGGACAACTGCCTTTCGACTTTAAGTGATTGGGTACTATCGTAAATATTTTTCCACCATTTACAGATTGGAAACTTTGCGCCATGGTGACACGGTTCTTTTCAGTCTGATCATCATAAACTGCAGGCTCACCTACAGGTTTTACGCGCTTACTGTTATAGATAATCGCAACTGCAATTGCATCTGTACCTAATTTTGTCATTTGGGTTGGAATGACATATTTCCAGTCTGCACCTAAGGCTTGCGATAAGTATGCCACTGCACTTTTATCATCAAAACCATTATTTGCGATTTCCATTAACCCATACACATCGGCATCAATTGTTTTTAAAGCACTGACAATTTTTTGATGTTGCTTCTTAAACTCAGTTTCTGAGCTTGCACCACGTTCTGTTGGGAAACCTTTTTCTGAACCATTATCATAATTTAAGACATTAAAAGCCGCAGCGCGAATTTGTTTAACATCTTTTGGAATCACCGTTGAAGGACGTAAATTAGTATCCTTGATAATTTCAGGTTGTACCTTCCCCTGTATCGGTTGAATTCGCCATGCATTAAAACGATATTCTAAAATCCCCTCAACATTTTTCAGTTCAGAACCTGTTCTTAATGTATTTATGGCATTGAAGTTTTGCGGAAGTAATGGTGTTCTATTTTGATTATTATAGCCATCATCCAAGATAATTTTAGAAAGCAGATTTTGCTGGGCTAATGCAACTGCTTCAGCAGATTTTGCAGGATATAGATTAGTTGGAATATACAAGCGACCTAAACTTAAAGATAGCTCACCATAACGACCGTAATTGTAATTTTCACTTATCGTTAAAGTTTGTGGGATTTTAACCAGCATCCCTTGATAGCGTTTAGGTACATTTCCTGCTATCTCCGTCAAACTGGTAAACGGTAAATTAAGTGCCTGTGCCGTGACTGTATTGGATGCTTGTGTATGACAGGTTTGAATATTTTGATCAAGTTGATCTATTTGGAGTTGGTTTTGATATGAGGTTAAACGACCTTTTAAAATAACCTCTTCACCTACTTTTCCTCCAGTGATTTTACTACTTGCAGGAAGATAGACAAAAATAGCATTACTTAAATTGGATTTGGCTTTACTATCGGGCGTTTGTATATAAAAACCAGAAAAACCATTGTCATAACGGTAGTCTGCGGTAATAACACCACGAACAACATATGGTTGATTTTCTGCGGCAGATTGTAGGTCCGCAATCGCCGTATCTGCTGTATTACAACTGATAGGAGTAACGGGGGAGGTTATAGGCGCGCTTGTATCTAAATACTGGGAAAACTCATTTCGATCAGACCATTTAGACCATTCGCTTTCTAACTCAAATGCTGTTGCAGGATCAATTGAAGTTACATTATTTGAAGTTTTAGTACGTGACAAACTATTTTGATAACTACTAAAACCCACTCCCCAACCAGTACCTGGATCCTCTCCCACACGACCAAAACGGTCTATTGGAGTACCTTTATAAAACAGGACCAAGGTATCATCTCCATTAAATGCAAGTCCTGCCACTTGATTGACTTTATTACCAATTACTGCCTGCAACTCTGTTCGACCAATAATGTATTTTGCTTTACTTGCCAATGAACCTTCTAATTGAAAAGTCGCAGATTTCGTGGTTGAACCATTAGTAAATTGTTGAATCTCATAATCAGCTAAGTTCACTGTTAAACTGTCAGGGTTATAGATTTCCAAACCCTTTTTATTAGATGTACCATCTATATACTGACTAAACATTAATTGTGCATGTGCAGAAAACGAGCACCCCATAAGTATTAAACTTAAACTCAATATTTTTGGTTTTATATTCATAATGATTTTGAACAGTTGTTAAAATTCAAAATAGCTTAGTTTTTATACATGACATCACTATGAATAACTGATGACAGTTTTAGTGAAATCGCTTTTCTAGAATTTTTCTCATTAAGCCCCCAAGTTGTCCCGGTTTAAATCAACGTTGCCCCTTTTCTTCTAAATTCAGATAAAAGTCTGAATATTACCCAGATGAAATAACAATACAGTACGATGTCATAAATATGTCATGAAACAGTCACAGAATGCTTAGTTGAATAAAGTTTAATTCTTAGCCTTTCTACAGAATTAGTCATTTTTTTATTTACAAAGAGTCAATTAACCTCTTTCAAAGGCTTTAAAGAATTTTCTATTAGCTTCCTTCAGCGCTGCAATCTGACTTTATAAGAGCCATAAATGACTACCTTAAATGTGTCTTCAAACTCTTCATCACATCCGTTAAAAAAGTATATAAATAGAGAGCTCTCACTATTTGAGTTTCATAAGCGGGTGTTGGCACAGGCGAAAGATACTGAATACCCTTTACTTGAACGATTAAATTTTTTAATTATTTTTTCAAGTAATCTGGATGAGTTTTTTGAAATACGAGTTGCCAGTTTAATGCAACAAATTGAACTTTCAGATCATGCTAGAGCTCGTCCAGATAACTCACTCCTCTCAGATATAGTCACCACCATTTCCAAACTTGCACACGAAGCTGTCGAAGAACAGTATAAAATACTTAATTATAATCTCTTACCACAACTGCAAGGACATGGTGTTCATTTCATTCAGTATGGTGACATCCTCGAAAAACATAAAGAATGGATTAAGGACTATTTCCATAATGAAGTTCGACCTGTGGTCACACCTATCAGTTTAGATCCAGCCCACCCCTTTCCTCGGCTAGTGAATAAAAGTCTAAATTTCATTGTAACCCTAGAAGGTAAAGATGCATTTGGACGAAAAATTGATTTGGCGATTGTTCCCGCACCACGATCATTACCTAGATTAGTAAAGTTACCTAATAGTATTTCTGGCGAGGATGAACACTACATTCTACTTTCAGCCATTATTCAGCAACATCTTCATGAGTTATTTCCAGGGGTAACCACCACTGGATGTTATCAATTTCGGGTCACACGTAATGCAGATTTAACTATCTCAGAAGATGTTGAAGACTTAGCAATTGCCTTAAAAGATGAACTATCCTCACGGCGCTTTGGTCGGGCTGTAAGACTTGAGGTGACTAAAAATTGCCCTGAAAATATTATTGATTATTTACTTGGACAATTTGATCTTAAGCAAGAGCAACTCTATCGTATTGACGGCCCGCTTAATCTGGCGCGCTTTATATCGAACTTCAATTTGCCAGAGTTACGTTTTCCTCCCCATGTACAAAAATTACCGAAAGTGTTGTATGGGAAAAAATCCATATTTGAGGTATTAAAAACCGGAGATGTTTTATTACATCACCCTTTTCACTCTTTCGCTCCGGTCATTAAGCTACTGAAAGAGGCAGCCCATGATCCACATGTGTTAGCCATAAAACAAACCCTTTATCGGAGTGGTGTACATTCTGAAATTGTGCAAGTCCTTGCTGAAGCGGCACGAAATGGTAAGGAAGTCACAGCAGTGATTGAATTACGTGCTCGCTTTGATGAAGAGTCAAATATCGAAGTTGCCAATCTATTACAAGAAGCTGGGGCGGTTGTTGTATATAGGATCGTTGGCTATAAAACCCACGCCAAAATGATTCTGATCGTGCGTCGTGAAATAGACAAAATTAAACGTTATGTTCATTTAGGCACAGGTAACTATCATGCAATGAATGCCAAAATCTATACTGATTATGGACTACTGACCAGTGATGCTGATATTTGTGAAGATGTCCATAAAGTCTTTCAGGAGCTCACAGGCATGGGGAAAATGGTCAAATTGAAAAAACTTTTTCATGCACCATTTACTCTGCATTCTCAATTGATTGAACTCATCGAAACTGAAACTGAAAATAGCAAAGCAGGCAAAAAAGCGCAGATTATTATTAAAGTAAATGCCTTAACTGAACCTCAACTAATTGATGCCCTATATAGGGCATCTAAAGCGGGCGTTCAAATCGATTTGATTGTCCGTTCAATTTGCTGCTTACGCCCACAAGTGAAAGGGCTTTCTGAAAATATTCGAGTCCGCTCAATTGTGGGACGTTTTTTAGAACATACCCGGGTTTATTATTTTTACCATCAGGGCGAAAACAAGCTTTATTGCGCCAGTGCAGATTGGATGGGGCGTAATTTATTCTCTCGCATCGAGACCTGTTTCCCAATCGAAGATAAAAAACTTCGTAAACAAATTCTGCAAGATGGCTTAATGAATTATCTTCAAGATAACCGCCGTGCATGGGAGCTTCAAGCAGATGGAACATGGATTCAATGTACACCAAGTTTGGATAAGCCCATGTATATCGCACAACAGCACTTATTAAACCATACATCTTAATTAACCCGAATCCTGTTTAAGCCACTGATTCTATAATTAGAATTTTTGGCTTATTTTGATGGGTGAGTTGATATGCACATAACAATGCGTAAATCCCCAAATTAAAATCCGCGGAATCAGGGACAAAGCCAAGCTCTTAATTCCTTGGGCCTTGGCTGCCATGATTTTTGTTCCCATTACATAAAATCTGTTTTTGGGCTTATAAAAAACCTGCCTGCTACGACTAAAATTACGTTTTTATTCAAGCCATGATCCTCGGTATGCCGAACTAAAACAGCAATTAATTCACTTTGCCGGATTATATACGCGGCTACTAAAATATGAGCATCAGTATTGCAAATACGATCAAACATCTGGATATTGATAGCTATAGGGATGAAATGTTATAAAAAAATATCCGGGCATTGGCCCGGATATTTAAACTCTAAGCAGCTTAGGCAGTTTGCTTTAACGGTTTGATTTCATTTAATTCATGATCTAATTGAAGCTGATACGCACGGCTTTGATCAACCTGATAACTACGATTCTGGATGCTATCGATAAAAATCCAGTTCGCCTGTACCTGATCCGGGGTAAATGCAACACTCAAGTATCCGCGTTGATTCAAATTACAATAATTCAGCTCATCAATTAGCGTAGTAAATGCCATTTCAAATTCCTGTAACTGGGCTAAGGGAATCTGCAAATACTTCTCCATACCCGGTGATGAAACTGAACTGGTCGCTAGTTCTACCCCGACTGTACTGCCGGCTTGATCTCTCAAAGTGGAGTTCCAGGCATTATGGGTATCTCCTGCAAGTACAATCAGTTTTTTATTCAGCTGTTTACAAGCCGTATAAATCACCTCACGCTCCACGACGTACCCATCCCAGGCATCAAGATTATAAGGCACAACAGTCAGTATTCTGGCTAATTCTGCCTTTGTCAAAGTTGGATCATTTTGCAGATAGCGTATTTTTAGGCCTACCAGTTCTGTCAGCATCTGACGCACTTGTAGCAACACATCTGCAGTGGCCTGACCACTGGTGATCTGCCCCAAAACAGCCAGAATTTCGGCCGGAATTAGCATCTTGCTCATCAGCACCTGCTGACCCAGCACATTCCAGACGGCATTCGATTGGCTGAGTTGTTTCAGTATCCATTCACGTTGTGTATGTCCTAACAAGGTACGCGTCGGATTGAGCAAATCTGTCTGAAATTTATTGGCATCTAGTCCTGTCGCGGTAAGATAGTCAGCATATTGCAATTGCTTGTTACGCGCCAAAATACGAGTATCCAGCATATTCAGCTGAACCAGATCACCAAAATTAAACTGGCGATAAATATTCAAATGATCTGTTTCAGACACTGGACGAATCGGCATCCATTCAAAATAGGCCTGCAAAGCAGCCAGCTTACGTGCAAAAAAATCACCTTCTGAAACATCATGATTTTCCGCACCCTGCTCCCAGGTATCATTGGTCAGCTCATGATCATCCCAGACCACAATAAATGGATGACGCTGATGTGCTGCTTGTAAGTCCGCATCAGTTCGATACAAGGCATAACGCTTGCGGTAGTCTTCCAGTTTAATGATTTCCTCAGCATTATCTGCAGCCAGACTTCGGCCTAATGCTGCAGCCTGTTCAGTCGCATAACCACCCATCCCGTACTCATAAATGTAATCCCCTAAATGAATCACCACATCTAGGTCTTGCTGGGCAATTTCCTGATAGATATGAAAATATCCGGCTGGATAATTGGAACATGAACAAACGGCAAATTGCACCAGCTTGCTTTGCGTGGCTAAAGTTTTGGTTTGACCGACAGATGAATATACCGATGCACACTTAAAACGGTAAAAATAAGTTTGCCCTGCCGATAGACGATCCGCATCGACTTTAACCGTGAAATCTTGCGACCGACTGGTTTCAACTTGTCCTGTATTGATTATCTGGCGAAAATCCTGATCGGCAGCAATTTCCCACTGCACCTGATAACGCAGGTTTTCATCTTCCGGACTTAAGCGTGTCCATAGAATTATCCGATCCTGTAAGGGATCACCACTGGCCACCCCATGTTTAAAAGCGACTTTAGGATGTGCCTGAGCTTGATCTGAAGCATCCTCATCACTGCCACAAGCGGTCAAAGATATGGGTAAAGACAAAGCACCGAAGCCTGCAATGGAGGTCTTAAGCAGTTCACGTCTGGATATTTTTTTAGTCATAACAGCTTGCTATTGTGGGTTTCTTGTTCTTTTTTAATCCAGTTCGATGACATTAATATCTCTAAATTATGACATTTCTATGAAGCCTAATTTTTCCAAGTCCTAAATATACCAAATGACGATAAAACTAATTTCTGAGAGGCTGAGTTGGGCTATTCGAATTCTTATAGACTGATGACTTTATTTAGAAAATTTCCAATAAGTTGCTTCAAATTTCAGAAAGAAATCATCAATTACGCAGAATAATTCGTTACTATTGAACATCGGGGCTAAAGCTTTAGGTTTGGTAACTCAACTGATGGCTCTAGTCCTCTTATTTTTCAAGTTTATTTCTTATCCGCGATTCGGGTTAATTAACCTGGGGTGATTACTCCATAAGCTATTAGCCCTTAAATGCGCTTTGTACTTTAATCTAATCTCAATAATTAAAGATTAGATTAAAAGAACCCCAAATTAAATGGTTGAAAGATATGAGTGATATCAGCGTAAAAAAAGTCAATAAATTAATTGAAGAGTTTGAACAAGAAGGAAATAAGGTAGACCGATTGGAGATAGGTTACAAAACATATGCAGCCTTGATGTTAGATAAGAAATTTGCTGATAAAGTCACAAAATCAAATGAAGACCCTAAAGAGCGTCTTTATAAACAAATAAAAATTTAGCTGGTTACTGAAAAACATTATTTTAAGGTTAGGTGAAATAATTTTCTTTCCTAAGATAAAAAATCAGATTAACTCTGAACTAATACAGTTCAGCGCTTACTCAGAATAATTCCAGTAAATTTATTTGAAATAAAAACCTTAAAAGCGTTATTTTCACTCGATAAAGCCTCCATCAATCAAGAGGAAGCTCGCGTAAGCTTCCTCTTGTAAAAATTGTGGGACAGCAGTGGCAGTCCAAAATATGGTTATGTGTGTCTAGAATTTTGGTGGCTATTCAGTCCATCATTACCTACATTCCAACTCTCTAGTTTTCCAACTAGCCCAGGTTATAATAATGGCCACCCAAAATACGATTGATCTATTATGAACACCACCAATGATCCTTTACACGGTAAAAAACTTGCTGACATTTTGGATGAATTATTGGATTACTACGGTGGCTTTGAAGGTTTAAGTCGTAAAATTGAGATTAGATGTTTTTGCATAGACCCAAGTGTTAAATCATCATTGCGATTCTTGCGTACCACCCCATGGGCACGTGAAAAAGTAGAAAACTTATATTTGTATGTCTTACGCCAAAAGGCCAAACAGAAATTGTAGCAGTCAAAGCCCTAACCTCATCATAATATTATACCAAATAGTAAACTACTCTTAGAAAGAGAATATATATGTCGGTAATTATTGTTGATTTACATATTAAAATTAGTGACCAAAACTTAAAGCACCCTACTCTACCTTAAATTACACCACACAAAATAAAAACCCTATATAACTGTTATATATAGGGTTTATTGAAATACCAATTATGTTATTTAGTGTATTTTATGTCGGTGACTATTGCCAAGGTTGGGGTCGGGAGTTCGAGTCTCCTTTCCCGCTCCAGATTCTAAAAAAGCCCTGATCGAAAGATCGGGGCTTTTTTTATGTTGATGTTATTTTTTTAAATGATCCTTTCATTTTTGTTTCACTCAATAACAAATTCTTAAAGTACTTTCTGATTTTATAACCAAGATGTGACCATAGTACCCCCTACGGCAATAAAAAAGCCCTCATCAAAAGATCAGGGCTTTTTGATATTCCATCAATGAATCAGATGAAAGTAGGCTAGCGCAAAAAAACTAGCGATGATAAGAATCCATCTTCAATACAATTAAAAGGTAATTCGCTGATAATCACGGTATTGCGGTGTCCAGAAATTATGCTCTATTGCTAGCTGCAATTCTTCTACACTGACTTTCGGTGCTACTCCGTCTTCAATCGCAGCAAGTGCCACTTTTAAGGCAATCTGCTTCGAAATTGACTGTAAACAATCCAGATTCGGCAATAAATCTGCCTGAGGATCTTTCAGTTTCGGAGAACAGTCCGCCAAGGCATTACTCGAGGCCATCAGCATATTATCCGTGACACGTTTCGCACCTGAAGCAACCACACCCAAACCGATACCCGGGAAAATATAAGAGTTATTGCATTGGGAAATATGATGAATCTGTCCCTGATAATTCACTGGTGCAAATGGGCTACCCGTCGCAATCAATGCTCTGCCATTGGTCCATTGCAAGATATCTGCTGGAACAGCTTCTACGCGGGAAGTCGGGTTGGATAAAGGGAAAATAATCGGTTGTACACTATTTTCAGCCATGGCTTCAATCACTTCCTGAGTGAATAAACCCGGCTGTCCAGATACACCAATCAATACCGTCGGTTTGGCACGCTTAACTACATCTAGCAGAGAAATCATGCTCTCTGCATCTGCCCAGCTTTCTACATTTTCAAGCGACTGTGCCAGTTTGCGCTGGAAATCCAATAAATTCGGCTGATTCTCCGTGATTAGGCCAAAGCGGTCGACCATAAACACGCGTGCACGCGCTTCAGCATCACTTAAACCCTCAGCAACCATTTGCTTAATGATCTGTTCTGCAATCCCGCAACCAGCTGAACCAGCACCCAGGAAAGTAACCACCTGATCTTTGAGCTGTTTACCTGCTGCACGCGAAGCAGCAATCAGGCTGCCGACAGACACTGCTGCGGTGCCCTGAATATCATCATTAAAACAACAGATTCGATCACGATATTTTTCCAGCAAAGGCATGGCATTTTTCTGTGCAAAGTCTTCAAACTGAATTAAGGCATCTGGCCAGCGCTGTTGAATCGCCCGAATCACCGTCTCGACAAAAGCATAGTATTCATCGCCGCTGATTCGTGGTTCACGCCAGCCCATATAAATCGGGTCATTTAACAACTGCTGATTATTGGTACCGACATCAAGAGTAATCGGTAAGGTATAGGCCGGACTGATCCCGCCACATGCGGTGTAGAGTGCCAGTTTTCCAATGGGAATCCCCATACCACCGATGCCTTGATCTCCAAGACCTAAAATGCGCTCACCATCTGTAATCACAATCACTTTCACGTTCTTTTTATTGATATTGTGAATAATCTGGTCGATCTGATCACGGTCAGGATAGGAAATAAAGATCCCACGATGACGGCGATAAATATCAGAAAAGCGCTGACATGCCTCACCCACAGTCGGGGTATAGATAATCGGCATCATCTCACTGAGGTGATTTTCAATCAGATGGTAAAACAGGGTCTCATTGGTATCCTGAATATTCCGCAAATAAATATGCTTGTTAATATCACTGCTAAAAGCACAATACTGCTGATAAGAACGCTGACTTTGTTCTTCAATCGTCTCGGTGACATGAGGAATCAAGCCATGCAAGTTAAAGCTTCTACGCTCTTCTTCAGAAAATGCAGAGCCTTTATTGAGTAGTGGGAGTTCTAGCAGAGTATTTCCAGCATAAGGAATATATAAAGGGCGTTTACTGTTCAAATTTTCTCTGGGCATTATTTAACTCATCTAATCAATCTTCGGCAGTTCTGCCAAAATAGTCACATCACTTTGTTTATTTTATATAGCTTAGCCTGATTTTAAGCTGTTAGGTCATTTAGCAAATTTATAATACTTGTAGCAGGATTTTATAATCTGATAACACTCATTTTCAGCCTAGGTTTTGGACGGTTTCTAAAATTAATCCCTATTCGTATTTTTAATTTAAATCGGCAGCAAGATCTGTTTGACAAAAAACCTCAGCTCATCAAGGATAAAGCATAAATTTAATAAGACCAACGAGTATAACAATGAGTGAACTGCAACCGCTTTATCAGCCCGATATTTTGGGGACAGGTTATGAGCAAGCGACCTTAAACTTTCCCGATGATTATGAGGGCAAAGTCGTAGCAACCCTGATCCGTAAAAAAGCAGCCCAACCTACAAAAAAAGCAGTTCTATATATTCACGGCTTTATCGATTATTTTTTTCAGACCGAAATGGCAGAGCGCTTTAATCAGCATGGTTTTGATTTTTATGCGCTGGATTTGAGAAAATACGGCCGTTCGATTCTGCCGCATCAAAAATATTATAACGTGTATGACCTTGCTGAATATGATGCAGAAATTACCCAGGCACTCGACATTATAGCAGCCGAGGGTCACGATGCTGCCCTGCTCTGTGGTCATTCTACCGGCGGCCTGACCACGACCTTGTATGCGGCACATCATCCGCAGCATTCTTTAATTAAAGCACTTTGGGTCAACAGTCCATTTTATGACTTCAATATGAATCCGATTAAACGTGCGCTTGGCATTCCGCAACTGAGCAGACTGGCCAAAATTTTTCCCAATCTTAAATTTCCAAGCGAGCTGAACAAGTGGTATGCCACCAGCCTGCATAAGGATTTAAAAGGCGAATGGGACTTCAGTCTGGACTGGAAAAAGACCCGCTATCCGATGGTTCGGATCAGTTTTATTCGTGCCATTCATGAGGCACAGAAAGAAATTCATCGCGGTGTTCAGCTCGATGTTCCGGTATTGATCATGCATTCGCATCAGACTTTATATCCTAAAAAATGGGGTAAAGCCGCACAGAGCAGCGATGTAATTTTAGGGATTAAAGACATTCAGAAATATGCCAAAAAAATTAAAGGCGATGTCACGGTTCAAAGTATCCAGGACGGTTTACATGATCTAGTGCTTTCAGAGCAATCTGTGCGTGAGCAGGTTTATCAGCAGCTGTTTCAATGGCTGCATGACAAAGGGCTTTAGATAAACGTGGAAGGAGAAATGAAACTTACCCTCATTTCTCCTGCTTGGCTTCTTTTGAATCTTTATTAGGTTGAAATGTAATTAAGCGCATTGAAAATATGCCAATCTTTCGATGGTTTATAAGTGCTATAAACCCTTGTTTTTAAATTTAAGACTTGATAATTTATAACTTTTATTCTTCTACTGCTTGTCTCCAAATATTGTCTTTTGTAGCAAGCCTGTAAACAAACAACCGCCCGTCTTTTTCCCTCTTTATAGTAGAGCTGAATGCAGAAGCGCCTATATTTTTTGATCGGCAACATGCGCTCGACCTGCACCACTAACAATCATATAAAGGAATAGATTATGCGTTATGCAGACCCCAATACTGACGGTTCAAAAATTCAATTTAAAACACAATACGATAATTTCATTGGCGGCGAATGGGTCGCTCCGGTCAAAGGCGAATACTTTGACAACATCTCTCCGGTAGATGGCAAAGTCTTTACCAAAGTGCCGCGCTCTTCTGTAGAAGACATTGAATTGGCCCTGGATGCAGCGCACAAAGCCAAAGAACAATGGAACAGAGCATCGCCGACCACCCGCTCCAATATTCTGTTGAAAATTGCAGATCGTCTGGAACAAAATCTGGAAATGTTGGCGGTGGCAGAAACCTGGGACAATGGCAAACCGATCCGTGAAACGCTGGCTGCCGATATTCCGCTGGCTATTGACCATTTTCGTTATTTTGCCGGCTGTATCCGTGCTCAGGAAGGCGGCATTTCCGAAATTGATGAAGATACCATTGCCTACCATTTCCATGAACCGCTTGGTGTAGTCGGACAAATCATTCCCTGGAACTTCCCGATTCTGATGGCTGCCTGGAAACTGGCACCTGCCCTGGCTGCGGGCAACTGCATTGTGTTGAAACCTGCAGAACAGACTCCGGTCAGCATTCTGGTGCTGGCTGAACTGATTCAGGATATTTTGCCACCGGGTGTCCTGAATATCGTCAATGGTTATGGGGTTGAAGTCGGTCGCCCGCTAGCCACCAACCCACGCATTGCCAAGATTGCCTTTACCGGTTCCACCGCCGTCGGTCAGATGATCATGCAATATGCCACCGAAAATATTATTCCGGTGACGCTGGAACTGGGGGGTAAATCACCAAATCTGTTCTTTGCCGACATCCTGGATCAGGAAGATGACTATCTGGACAAAGCGCTGGAAGGTTTTGCCATGTTTGCCCTGAACCAGGGTGAAATCTGCACCTGTCCATCGCGTGCGCTGATCCAGGAAAGTATTGCTGACGAATTTCTGGCGCGTGCCGTTGAACGGGTGAAACGGATTAAAACCGGGCATCCGCTGGATACGGAAACCATGATCGGGGCGCAGGCTTCGCAGGAGCAGCAGGACAAGATTCTCGGCTGTATTGCCACTGGCCGTGCAGAGGGCGCACAAATCATCACAGGCGGTGAGGCGCGTCAGGAAGTGGGTCAAGGTTTCTATATTGAGCCGACCATCTTTAAGGGCACCAACAATATGAAAACCTTCCAGGAAGAAATTTTTGGTCCCGTGCTGGCCGTGACTACCTTTAAAGACTTCGATGATGCAATCAAGATCGCCAACGATACCATTTACGGACTCGGTGCCGGGGTCTGGTCGCGCTCGGCACATACCTCGTATCGTGCCGGTCGTGCCATCCAGGCTGGTCGGGTCTGGACCAACTGTTATCATATCTACCCGGCGCATGCGGCTTTCGGTGGCTATAAAAAATCCGGCATTGGACGCGAGAACCATAGAATGATGCTGGATCATTATCAGCAGACTAAAAACTTGCTAGTCAGCTATTCGACCAAGCCTGCTGGTTTCTTCTAAACAACCTGATGATTAAAAGCGGACTTCGGTTCGCTTTTAACCTGATATTTTTTAAAATTTTAATACTAGGTAAAATTTTCCAGCATTGTTCGTCCAGAATTCCATTGAATGACTGACAATAAATTAAAATACTTTCTGAAAACGCCTTAATGTCTGGGCTTATGTTGATTTCACCTAAGTTTCTCATTTTTTATGCTTTTTAATTGCTCAAAAAACCTGCATAAAGCTCAGGCTTTCATTTAAAGTCGGCTTTTCATGTTTATCAAGACTGTGTATAACAATGAACCACTAGAGGGAAAGCAATAAGCATAGGCAAAATTGCGCAAAAAGCGTTAGACTATGTACCCAATAATGTCATGATTCGGTCTGATCAAGATCAAAAAAGAAGGTGAAGGTTGATGCCGCTCAATACTGTTGAAGAGCTTGTAGCAGATATCCGTGCAGGAAAAATGGTCATCCTGATGGATGATGAAGACCGTGAAAATGAAGGCGATTTGGTGATTGCTGCCACACACGTACGTCCTGAAGACATCAACTTCATGATCACCCATGCACGTGGTCTGGTCTGCCTGACTCTAAGTAAAGAGCGTTGCCAGCAGTTGAATCTGCCGTTGATGGTGGATGCCAACGGCGCCCAGCACGGGACCAATTTCACCCTGTCGATTGAAGCGGCTGAAGGCATTTCTACCGGCATTTCTCCGGCTGAACGTGCGCACACGATTCAAACTGCTGTGGCTGCTCATGCCAAACCGGCAGATATTGTACAGCCAGGACATATCTTCCCGCTGATGGCGCAACCAGGTGGTGTATTGCACCGTGCCGGACATACTGAGGCAGGTTGTGATCTTTCCCGTTTAGCAGGACTGGAACCAGCATCTGTCATTTGTGAAATCATTAATGAAGATGGCACGATGGCGCGCCGTCCGGATCTGGAAGTCTTTGCTGAAAAGCATGGCCTGAAAATTGGCACGATTGCCGATCTGATTCATTACCGCATGACCAATGAACAGACGGTTGAGCGTATTGATCAGCAAAGTATCGATACTGAATACGGTAGCTTTGACCTGTATCGCTATCGTGAACTGGGCAACCCGGATATTCATTTGGCCCTGGTCAAAGGTGAGCCTAAAGATGGCGTGACCACAGTGCGTGTACATGGTTTTAACCCGACCCGCGACTTGCTCAAACTGAAAAAACAGGATGGCGAACCGGCCTGGAACCTGGATCGTGCCCTGAAAGAAATTTCCAATAGTGATCGTGGTGTTTTGGTCTGGATTGGCCAACGTCATTTACAGGATCTGGGTCCAGCATTAGATACACTTAAAGCACCAAAAAATGTAAAATCAAATTCTGCACTGTCTCAGCAGTATCAGACCATTGGTGTGGGTGCACAAATTTTGCGTGATTTAGGCGTTGAAAAAATGAAGCTGCTCAGCTCTCCATTGCGTTTCAATGCACTATCAGGCTTTAACTTAGAAGTGGTGGAATACATCACCGCACAACAAACATCTTAAGAAATCATCGAGGTTGTTATGGCAGTTCGCCGTATTGAAGGTATGTTACATCTCGCGAACGAAGACCGTTATGCGATTTTAGTTGGTCGTTTTAACAGCTTTGTGGTTGAACATCTGTTAGAAGGTGCCATTGATACATTGAAACGTCATGGTGTATCAGAGGATAATATCACTGTTGTTCATGCACCTGGTGCCTGGGAACTTCCTGTAGTTGCGAAAAAACTGGCAGCTTCAGATCGTTTCGATGCCATCATCGCGCTTGGCGCCGTGATTCGTGGTAGCACGCCTCACTTCGACTTCGTTGCAGGCGAATGTGCCAAAGGTTTAGGCGTGGTTGGCTTGGACACCGGCTTACCTGTAATTAACGGTGTACTCACTACGGACAGTATTGAACAAGCGATTGAACGCTCTGGAACAAAAGCAGGCAATAAAGGTAGCGAAGCTGCCCTGACTGCGATTGAAATGGTTAACTTGTTAAAGGCTATTTAACGCTATGTCGCAAACACTTCAAGCAACTTATGCAGCAAAACGTAAAGCACGTCGCTTTGCTGTACAAGGAATTTATGAATGGCAAATGAGCCACAATCCGGTGCATGAGATTGAAGCACGTACGCGTGTGGAAAATGCCATGCACAAAGTGGATCTGAGCTATTATCATGAATTGTTGACTCAAGTGGTTGCCAATCATGAAGCATTGGATGCGCTCTTAATCCCGGTACTCGATCGCGAACTTTCTGCACTTGACGGTGTTGAGCTTGCGACCCTTCGTCTTGGTGCATATGAACTCAAAGAACATTTTGAGATTCCATATCGCGTCGTTCTAGATGAAGCAATCGAACTGGCTAAACATTTTGGCGGTGCCGATAGCCATAAATACATCAATGGTGTATTGGATCGTTTAGCGACAACTTTGCGTGCAGCAGAAAAACAGCAGTCTAACTAATAGCGTAGATTCGTTGTATGGCTGAATTTTCGATTATCGACACCTATTTCAATCGCAAGAATGCCCATTCTGTCGATCTGGGCGTCGGTGACGATTCAGCCTTGCTCACCCCTCCTCCTCAGCAACAACTGGTCATCTGTGCCGACACCCTGATTGCTGGACGCCATTTTCCAATGAATACCAATCCGCATGCGATTGGCTGGAAATCTGTGGCTGTCAATTTATCTGATATTGCCGCGATGGGCGCAACCCCGCACAGTATTTTACTCGCATTGAGCCTACCCCAAATTGATCATGACTGGCTAAAAGCTTTTAGTCAGGGTTTATATGATTGTTGCGATCAATTTGGTGTGAGCTTAATCGGTGGTGATACCACTCAAAGTCCTCATTTAACCCTGTCTGTTACTGCATTAGGCTGGGTGGACATTGGTCAAGCCATTACACGCTCGGGTGCAAAACTGGGTGATTTGATCTGTGTCAGTGGAACTGTCGGTGATGCAGCTTTTGCTTTAAATCATCTTGGTCATCCATTACAGAAACGTCTGGACTATCCAACGCCACGTTGTCAGCTCGGTGCCGCCCTAAAAGGTCTGGCGCATACCATGATTGATATCTCGGATGGTTTGGCACAAGATCTTGGACATATTCTCAAAGCTTCTCAAGTCGGTGCAAAGCTGCAACTCGAAAACTTACCGATCAGTCCTACCCTGCAGACATTAGACGATGCACAAAAATGGCAATATGCCCTCGCTGGTGGCGACGATTACGAGTTATGCTTTACAATAAGCCCGCAAAATTACGAAAAATTATTGCAAAAACAACTTGATGTTTCGATTAGTATGATCGGCACAATTCAGCAGAAACACGGCTTAACTTTTGAAAAAGATGGCGTAGATCATTCACTTCAATTTAATGGGTATCAACATTTTGCATAAGCCTCCAATTCTTTTTAAAACTATGACTTGGCCAGAACGTTTTATTGTGTTCTGTGGTGTGGGCTTTGGTTCTGGTTTAAGTCCTAAAGCACCTGGTACCACTGGTTCCGCTTTTGCACTATTATTTGTACCAGTTTGGCTTGCAATCGGCTTCACAAACACCATCTTGGCGATTATGATCATGTCCCTGATTGGTATTTATATTTGTGACAAAACAGCAAAAATTATGGGCGTACATGATGATGGGCGCATCGTCTGGGATGAGTTTGCAGGACAATCCATCACATTTTTGCCACTGATCTACTTAGGTCAGATGAACTGGTTATGGTTGCTCGTCGGTTTTGCGCTATTCAGATTATTTGATATCTGGAAACCTTGGCCGATCCGTGTGATTGACCGACAGGTCGACGGTGGCTTCGGCATCATGCTGGATGACATTATTGCCGGCCTTTGGGCTGCTCTTTGTATTTTGCTTTATTTTTACTTCATCGTGGCATAAGCCATATTTAGGATTAGAACATGTCAACGACTGTTATTATTCTTGCTGCAGGTAAAGGCACGCGTATGCGTTCAAGCTTACCGAAAGTATTACAACCCCTTGCAGGACGTCCTTTACTGGGTCATGTCATTGAAACGGCAAAAAAATTAAACGCAGATAATATTATTACCATTTATGGTCATGGTGGTGACCGGGTTCAAACAGCATTTGCACAACAGGATATTAAATGGGTCGAACAGGCTGAACAGCTGGGTACCGGCCATGCGGTGCAGATGACCTTGCCTGTCCTGCCTCACGACGGCGTATCGCTGATTCTTTCCGGCGATGTACCCTGCATTAATCCTGTGACCTTGCAAAAATTACTCGATGCGACAGCAACAACTAGTATCGGCCTAGTGACATTAACTCTGCCTGATGCCAATGGCTATGGACGTATCGTGCGTGAAAATGATCAGATTCAAGCGATTGTTGAACATAAAGATGCCTCTGAAGAGCAGCGTCAGATCAAGGAAATCAATACCGGTATTTATGCCGTCAGCAATGCTAAATTACATGAATGGCTGCCAAATTTAAGCAATGACAATGCGCAGGGTGAATATTACCTGACTGATATTGTCGCGATGGCTTTGGCAGATGGTATGCAAGTTGCATCGGTAGAACCTGAGCAGGCTTTTGAAGTTGAAGGGGTAAATGACCGTGTGCAGTTGGCTGCTTTAGAGCGTCAGTTCCAGGCTTATCAAGCAAAACAGCTGATGCAGCAAGGCGTACATTTGATTGATCCAAGCCGCTTTGACCTGCGTGGCAATTTAACTGTCGGTCAGGATGTCCGTATTGATATCAATGTGATTATGGAAGGTGATTGCGAGCTGGGCGACAACGTTGAAATTGGCGCCGGCTGTATTATCAAGAATACCAAGATTGCAGCTGGCACCAAGGTTCAGCCATATAGCATTTTTGATAGCGCCGTCGTTGGGGAAGATACCCAAATTGGACCTTTTGCACGACTGCGTCCAGGTGCACAACTGGCCAATGAAGTACATATCGGCAACTTTGTTGAAGTCAAAAATACAACGATTGGTCTAGGCTCTAAAGCCAACCATTTTACCTATCTGGGTGATGCTGAAATCGGTGCCGGTTCTAATATCGGTGCAGGAACCATTACCTGTAACTATGATGGTGCGAACAAATTTAAAACGATTATTGGTGATCAGGCCTTCATTGGCTCGAACAGTTCATTGGTTGCACCTGTGAGAATTGGCAACGGTGCCACAGTGGGTGCAGGCTCAACGATTACCCGTGATGTGGAAGACAACAGTTTGGCAGTAGAGCGCTCTAAGCAATTTGCCAAAGAAAACTATCCACGTCCGCAAAAAATCAAGAAATAAGGGGAACAAATATGTGTGGTATCGTTGGTGGCATTGCAGAACGTAGCATTACCAATATTTTGATTGAAGGCTTAAAACGCCTGGAATACCGTGGTTATGATTCAGCAGGTTTGGCACTCATTAACAACAGCCAAGTCCTACGTGAACGCCGTGTCGGTAAGGTTGCAAACCTTGAACAGGCTGTGAATGAATCCCAGATTAGCGGTTCACTCGGCATTGCGCATACACGCTGGGCCACCCATGGCAAACCGACTGAAGAAAATGCCCATCCGCATATTTCTGAAAATGTAGCAGTGGTCCATAACGGGATTATCGAAAACTATCAGGAACTCAAAGATGATCTTGAAGCTTTGGGCTATGTGTTTACCTCACAGACTGATACTGAAGTGGTGGCCCATCTGATCAATGATGCGCTGAAATCTACCCCAAGCCTGTTAGACGCTGTACGCCAGGTGGTTCCGCAACTGAAAGGTGCCTATGCACTCGGTATCGTACATACTGACCACCCGGATGAACTGATTACCGTGCGTGAAGGTTCTCCACTGGTGATTGGTGTCGGGATTGGTGAAAACTTCATTAGTTCCGATCAATTAGCCTTACTTCCAATTACTAACCGTTTTATCTACCTGGAAGAAGGTGACATTGCCCGTTTGACCCGCACCAGCATTGAAGTCTTTGTCGATGGTCAACTGGTCGATCGTCCGGTCAAGGAACTGGATGCTGCGGTCAGCAATGCGTCTAAAGGTGAATACAAGCATTACATGCTCAAAGAAATTTATGAGCAGCCTGAAGCGATTAAACAGACCATTTCCCAAGCTTTAAATGGCAATGACCTGCGTGAAGATTTTCTTGCTAGTGCGGAACAAGACTTTTCAAAAATTCAGCAAATCCAGATTATTGCCTGTGGTACCAGCTATCATGCCGGCATGATCGCCAAATATTGGTTTGAACAGCTGATTGACCTGCCTTGCCAAGTCGAAATTGCCAGCGAGTTCCGTTATCGCACGCCGGTGATTGTGAACAATACGCTGTATGTGTGTATTTCCCAATCTGGTGAAACGGCCGACACCTTGGCTGCATTACGTGATACGCAAAAACGTGCAGCAGCCAAAGGCCTGGACATTACCACGATGACCATCTGTAACGTGGCGACCTCTTCGATGGTGCGTGAAACTCAGCATAGTCTGTTGACGCTGGCAGGTCCTGAAATTGGTGTAGCTTCAACCAAAGCCTTTACCACCCAGCTTGCTGCATTGATGCTGTTGGTACTGAAAATCGGTTCTGTAAAAAATACGATTTCCACAGAACAAATGACGGAGATCACCACAGAACTTTGGCATACGCCTAAAGTGATTCTGGATACCTTGCGTCATGACGATGAAATTTTACGTCTCTCTGAACTGTTTGTTGAGAAGCAGCATTGCCTGTTTTTGGGCCGTGGTACGCATTTCCCGATCGCTCTGGAAGGTGCACTCAAACTGAAAGAAATTTCATATATTCATGCTGAAGGTTATGCTGCAGGTGAGCTGAAACACGGGCCATTGGCACTGGTCGACAATGACATGCCGGTGGTAATTCTGGCGCCACAGGATGACATGCTGGACAAGCTTAAATCCAATATGGAAGAAGTTCAGGCACGTGGCGGCGAGCTATTTGTGTTTGCTGATGAAAACAGCGGCATTAAAGCCAAAGAACGCCAGCATGTGGTACATATTCCGTCAGTCAATGCAGTGCTGGCACCGATTGTGTATAGCATCCCGGTGCAGTTACTCTCTTATCATGTAGCTGTATTACGTGGTACGGATGTAGATCAGCCACGTAACCTGGCAAAATCGGTCACCGTAGAATAATTAAAATTGAATCAAGGCTGGTGTGTGTTTTTGAGTAAAAAAGTTAAATACTAGGTAATAAAAAATCATACTCAGTAATAAAGTTTCATACCAATTTTAAAATAAAGAAAATATATTCATTATTTTCAGTATATTGGAATTTTGGTATGAAACTTTTTTTATTTTAATAGAATTATACTTAGACTAGACTAGCCTACAGTATGATACTTTAATAAATATAATATAAATTTTATACCAATAAAAACAAATGCTTATGCGCAATAAAGGATGAAACTTTATTACTTCCATATAATAATAAAATAAGATAATAAAAAATTTGAATTTAATGTTTGTATTTTTATAATTAAGTTTGTATCAAATGGGAACACATCATACGCTACTTGCTCAAAGAACAGTCAACTAAAGCACAAAGGCATGCCATCAATTAAGCCAGATCATGATTTAGGCAATGTAGATTGATGACAGCGAAATTTTGAGCCAATTTGTCATAGCGTGTGAATACCTTGCGTATTCTTATGTAAACCTACCACCTATTGTTATTCAAACCATCCCACTCATTTTGGTTCATATTAAACCACTGATTTTCTATTCAAATATTTCAAAACAAAATATGCAAATCTGAATCTTAAACTACTACCTTAATCTGCTATAATTTGTACATCATACTGATGTACAAATTAGTGAAAAATATGGCTAACTTAGCAACAGAACGAATAAATGTTCGTTCAACTGTAGATGCAAAGAATGTAATTGAGCAAGCTGCGAATTTATTGGGTCTTAGTGTGAGTTCCTTTATGATCCAATCCTCATTTGAACGAGCAAAAGAATTACTTAAATCTAATCACGAGTTAAAAGTAAATAATACTGATCGTGATATGTTAATGAATTTGCTTGAAAATCCACGCCCTGCAAATGATGAGATGAAAAAATTAATGAGTTTATTGGATGAAAATTGAGGTTTTACAAGACCATCATCAGAAAAAATCATTTAATTGTGGGCAAGATGATTTAAATAAATTCATAAAACAATACGCATCCCAACATCAGAAATCAGGAACAAGTAAAACCTATGTTGCTATTGATGATGATACACAGCAGGTGCGAGGATTTTATTATCTATCAAGTACCTCTATAGGATTTGATAGGGTTGATGCTGTTCTCATTCAACAATTACCTCGTTATCCACTCCCTTGTGTAGTTGTAGGTCGCTTTGCCGTCGATCAAACAGCTCAGGGGCGAGGAATAGGAAAAGTGCTTTTAGCACATGCGCTTAAACAAGTTTCAAAAGTTGCTCAGATTATTGGTGTAAATTTTGTTGTAATACATGCCAAGGATCAAAAAGCGATGGAATTTTATCAGCGTTTTGGCTTTATTTCATTAACATCAAATCCATTAACATTAATATATCCAATGAGTGAAATACCTAATTTTAATTAAATGGCCTACTAGCAACAGGAGTGACTAGTAGATTACGAACAAGAATAGGTCGCAGACTTATTCAGCAATTTGCAATACCTCGATACCGCTTAAGCTTGGTAAAAAGTTCTTGATTAAATGTCTTACTTTATAAAGAGATTAATCATACTAATCAGCAGGGTTACTTTTTGACGGCATCATGATTTGACCATTTATCTTATGGATTGTATTAATAGCTCAAATCTGGAAATTGTAAGTTTATCCATGAACCAAGTCTGACCTAGGTGTTTAGTCCCAGATTTTAATGGTGCAATATTCTCAGATAAATGGAAGGAAGCACTATGGGACAAGTTCTACACAGCAGCGCCACAACGACACAGGCAGTGCGTCGAGCAATACAAAATAGTCAAGAGAGCTTAAGAACGCTAGCCAAGCGTTACGGCATCAATCAAAAGACCGTCGCAAAATGGAAGAAACGTACTTCAGTAGATGATCTTACAACCGGGCCAAAGAATCCTCGCTCAAGCGTGTTATCACCTGAAGATGAGGCGGCAATTGTTGCTTTTCGAAAACGCACTTTGTTGCCGCTAGACGATTGCCTTTATGCATTGCAGCCGAGTATTCCTTATCTGACACGCTCGTCGTTACACCGCTGCTTGCAGCGGCATGGTATTCCACGACTGCCTGAGGTACAAGGTGATCGCTCTGTCAGGAAGCGCTTCAAGAGCTACCCCATTGGTTACTTTCATATCGACATCGCTGAGATGCGAACAGCACAGGGTAAACTTTATCTCTTCGTTGCCATTGATCGCACTTCCAAGTTCGCGTTCACTGAATTGCATACTAAAGCCAGTAAGATGGCAGCCGCGGAGTTCCTGCGCAATCTGGTTAAGGCTGTGCCCTATAGAATCCATACGGTGCTAACAGATAACGGCATCCAGTTCACGAACCGCACCTGTGATCGCTACGCCTCTGAGCACATCTTGGATCGGATTTGTACTGAATGTGGCATTGAACATCGTCTTACCAAGGTCAAGCATCCATGGACTAATGGACAGGTCGAGCGGATGAACCGAACGATTAAAGAAGCTACTGTCAAACGGTTCCATTACGACGATCACACTCAGCTATGCATTTACCTTGCTGATTTTATTGCTGCATACAACTTCGGCCGCAGACTCAAACCACTCAGGGGCCTGACTCCCTACGAATTGATCTGCAAACAGTGGACAGATGAACCTGAACTTTTTAAGATTGATCCGATCCATCAAATGCCGGGATTAAACACCTAATAATAAGTCCACAGCAGCACATCAGCTCCATTTAGGCCATAGCCTACCCGGCAATGAGATAAAATCCTGCTGGATTATCTAAGGCATCAGTACGGGCATAAATTTTGATGCTTAAACCACTTTTACTGCGCCCGATCGATCGCCTGATCTTTTTTCCGGTACGGTGTTGATGAGCCTTCACAATTGTTTAGTCTCGCATGGCATATTCAGTATCACTATCATAGGATAATACTTCAAAAGTTCTCTGTCATACACCAAGCCTGTATGACTCTAAAATCCACAAAAGTGCAAAGTGCTAAGGTAAGCGCCTCCACGAAATACCCGAGAGATAGCACTATCTCAACAAATAATCGGTTATCTTTGACGGCAACTCCAACAGTACACGCTCGTTGAGGTAAAAGATCTTAATACGTCCCCACTGATTACCTATTCATGCATAACATTTATTTATGAAAAAATAATGAGGAAAAGTCAGTTTTTTCTCAAACTGATTAATAAAAAATCCTAGGAAAATTAATCTTTTGGTTACCAAAAAACTCAATAGCGGCTCATTTTATTCTAGAGTTTTCACTGGGATTAAAAATCATACTTTCAAAAGCAAAGAATGGAACTTTATTTTTTTAAATTGCTCACAATAAGATGAAACATTTAAAAATAAACTAAAAATCCAAAAAATAAATATAATTAAACTATAAATATCAATAATTTGAATTAAAAAATATAAAAACAAAAATATAAACTATAGATAAAAAGTAATAAAGATACATACCATATTGAATAATAAAAAACCTAATGATATGCTCAAAAACATACTAAAGCAGGTTAAAAAAATATGTTAACCAAAGAGCAACAACTAAAATGGATAAAAGAAGGACGTGGTCAAGGCTTTCTAAATACCTACAAACCCTTCTTGACAGTTAAGGATAATAAATCCCTAAACAACCGCTCAAGTCGAGTATATGGCTATAAAACCGGTCGAACTCATCACTTGTTTTCAGATTTAGAGCTCGCTGTTTTTTTGATTTTAGATAGAAATATTTTTATACCCCAATCTCAACTTTTTAAGTGATTGAAATAAAAAGGACATAACCCTATTTTAGTTTCCACCAAGAAATTAAAGCAAAGTTATGTCCATTGAAGAATTTATCATTTTTGTCTATGTAATCATAGAAGAACTTTATCCCATTGTTGTTACTCAGCCCCTGAGAACTCGTGGTTTTCCGCCTGCTGTTACTGATGCAGAAATCATCACTATGCAAATAGTAGGTGAATTTCTTGGTTTAGATACAGACAAAAATATTTGGATGTATTTCAAAAACAATTGGTTAGAATGGTTTCCAAAATTAGGATCTTATCCCAATTTCTGTAAACATTGTGCAAACCTGTGGCATGTCAGTCAATCCATTATGGCACAGCTCATTCAGCGTTATGGTTCAGATAACATTCACTTTATTGATGGCTTCCCACTCCCTGTCTGTAGTTATACCAGAGCTAGAAAGCATAAAAACTTTAAAGAATACGCAGGTTTTAGTTATTGTGCTGCAAAACAAGAAAAATATTATGGTTTCAAAGCTCATATCGTCATTAATCTTTCAGGCATGATTTCGGGTTATACCTTTGCACCTGCTCATTGTGATGAGCGAGATGTTGCACCTGAAATTACGAATGATATTTACGGTTTACTGGGAGCAGATAAGGGCTATTTAAGACCAGAATTGAAACGATATTATGAATATCAGGGTATTGATTTACAAACACCCTTTAGAAAAAACATGATAGATTTCAGACCTAAAGAGACACTGCAAATACTGATGAAAGCCAGAAGAAAGATTGAAACAGTGATTGGTCAATTAACAGATCGCTTTCACATTCAGAAAGTGAGGGCAAAAGATCTATGGCATTTAACCCACCGCATAACTCGTAAAATTCTGTCGCATACAATTTGTGTGGTGCTAAATAAAAAGCTTGGTCATTCACCAATTCAATTCGAAAATCTTATTTTAAGTTGAGATTGGCGTATTTTTATCAAAGATATTCGAGAACAAATGCCACTGAATTTAAAAGAAACTGAGGATTTGGCGCGTACTTTTTCCCTTTATCATCCAATGAAAAATGGTATTGCACAAACCCTAGTTTCTACATTTTTTATTCTCAGTGAAGCTGCTAATGCTCCCCCTGTTTATGTCATCAGAGCTATTTCTCATACTGAATTAGAAAATTTAAATATTCTTGAAAGTCTCGAATTAGAAAGACGCTATTGGCAGAAAGAAAATATCCCTTGGTATCTTGGGCGAATTCAAACATGAGGTGCGACAGTTTGAAAAGTCTTATGATAATCAACAAGCTGAGCAAATTTCTCTAATGGTGTAAGCCAATCTAACGCT